>NZ_JBJPHU010000061.1:0-39855 GCF_052939515.1 Phormidesmis sp. 146-33 | reverse complement strand
AAATGACCTCAAACCCAGGAGTAGTCTCGCTTGTAAATTCTCGGAAAGGTCTAATCCTTCTAGCAAGGCATAGGTAAAGGCTCCCTGTCCAATGGCTTCTAGTTCATAAGAATATTGATCGGGACTGCACGAAAAGAGACTGATCACCCCAGTTTGACGGGCTTTTGCCTCTGTTTGTCTGCCAATCCCTTCTCCACTTTTCTTGCCCCCACTGCGACAAGCATCCAAAATCATCACCGCATTATCGGCTCCGCAACTCCGCAAATAATTGGTAATTGTGTTGGTGGAAATGCCTGTGTTTTCAATATCTTCTGGATCGCCATCTAGAGGCATCAAATAATCCTGCCCATTGTGCGGAATCCCATGTCCACTGAAGAAAAACCAGAAGTTATCGCCATCTTTCATAAACGGCTTGTCAAAGACCTGACGTAAGACTCGCAGCAAATTCGCCCGAAACGGTTCGGTAGGCTTGCCGCCAATTGAGGGAGAATCATCAGTGAACAAAAAGATGCGATCGAATCTGGCTTCCTGCATCAGAAAATTCTGCATCGCTTCTGCATCTCGCTTGGCATACTTCAACGGCTGCAAAAATCGATACTGGTTAATCCCAATGACGATCGCCCAATTGCTTGCCATTTACTTTTTGTCCGATCGTGTAAACTTCAGCTTAATTGCACCTTTTCCAGCAGCTTTTCCGCCTGCCACTAATTTAACTTCTCCTTCGCCACTGATTTCAACGGATAGCTCCACCTCATCTAGCTTCATATCCGATTCTGAACCAATCTCTTGATCTACCTGTTTGAACAATCGTCCGATCAGATGCAAAAACTGAGTCATGTTTTGCTCTAGCTGAGAAACTGGCAACCGGATCTCCTTGAAACTAGAGAAGCGTTTACGGACTTCTTCACCCCATCCTCGTTGCCCTTCAATTGGTACGGAGGTTTCATCAGCTTCATCAGTAAGGATTACAAGGTAGTCTTCTGGCATAATTACGGAGGTAAAAGAATTAACATGATGATAGCTGCTGAAGTGGAAACTTCTTGATGTCTATCTGGCTTACTAATACTCGATCACAAACCGAATCGCCCATTGGTAAATTGTCGGGCTGGCCCGATCGTTGGGATTAGTCACCACCATAAAAGATGGACTGAAATTAATGTGATCGTTGAGCAACAAGCCAAAGTACGCCTCAAAATTGGTTTGCGTCGCGCTGCCCAGTTTACTTTCGACAAAAGGTTGACCGATCGCCACCCCCGCTTTTGAGCCAGGAATCAGAAAGTTTCGCACCGTGAAGCCAAAAGCCCAACTGGTCGGATTGAGATCCAAATCTTGCCCGATCGCCGTATTAAATCCTTGATAGCTGCCAATTCCCAAGCGTCCAAATACGCCAAACTGCCGTCTGACTGCCCATTCTGCATTGAGTCCAGCCGCATTGATCGTCGTGCCATTAATCTGAGCGTGAGTATATTGCAACCGAACCGTAATCGGCAGTTGAGTCAGGCTGTATTCTGCTTCTAGCGTCGCCTGATATCGGTCACCAAACAAACCGCCCCCGCTCACCGTCCCAGATGGATTGGAGCCATCCGCCGCCGCATACAGCGCCCTCAGCGTCAGATTGTCTTGCACCGTCCAGGAAGCCGTTGCCCCCGCTCCCCCAAAGCGATCGATTTCATTTTGGACAATTAAAGGATTGTTGGCGAAGAAACTGGACGCAAAATTTTCGGCGGTGTTATTGGCGAACCCGTTGCGATCGATAAAGTCGCTGGGCGGCAAACTCGAACCTACAGCCACTTCTAAATTGGGTGCAGGCTGAAACACGTAATAGAGCTTTCTCAGCCGCAGCCGATCCTCAACATTGACATAATCTAATCCGCCGCCGTCCGCCAAAAGCCCCGCCGTACCTAACAAATTTTGGCGCTGATTGTGCGCCGTAGAAATCGCGTCGTCTCCGTTGTTCCCGGCTTCGAGTTGGGTGATGAGGCGATCGCGCCCGTTAAAGCTGGTGGTCAAGGTCAGCCGAGTCCGAGAGACTAGCGTCAGTCCATTGTCGGTGCCATCGGTGGCCGCAAAAACTGTTTGTCCGTTGAGTTTAGTGGTCGTTGAAAATTCTTGTTTGACTAAGGTCTGACTACGACTGGTCAAATCGTTGACTCGTTTTCGCAAGTCTTCGGTCGCATTTCCATAAGCAGTTACTAATCGGCGAACGGTGAGAACATCCTGCTGCGCCTCACTGCTCAGATCGCCCAAAAGTAGCTGTTCCTCAATTCTGCCGATCACCGCATTCATCGCCGCACTAAACTCATAGCGAGTCAGAGGACGGTTGCCCTTAAAGGTGCCATCGGGGTAGCCTGCCATTACGCCATAGCGATCGACTAAGGTCTGAAGTGCCTGAAACGCCCAATCGCCCGGTTTGACATCCGTTAGCTGCGAGACCGAAGTCATTTGAGCCATCGGATTTTCATCAAGAGAGTCGTTGAGATCTGGCTGCCATTCTGGTAGGTTGGGCAATGATTCAGGGGGCGCAATTCCCGCAGGAACGATCTCAGGCTTCTCAGTCTGCATCGTCACTTCTGCGAGAAGTTCCGGAACCTGTGACGGAATTGCCCCTCCGGGTAGCGCATTCGCCAAAATACCCAAGCCGCAAAGACTCCCAGCTAACCATTCAACGTTTCTCACCGTCTCACTCCTCACCTGACTGCTGCAACACACGGCCATCACAACAGACGAACTTAGCCTCCATCAGGAAGTATATAGCGGGGAGTGAGGACGGGGAGAAAATTACGCGCTGGTCGTCGCAGGGGCTTTGTCAGAAATCGAGTTCTCAGAAGTGGCTTCTTGAGGTTTTTGTTGAATCAATTCAATTTTGTAGCCATTGGGGTCTTCGACAAACGCGATCACTGTTGAGCCATGTTTCATGGCACCAGGTTCACGGGTGATTTTGCCGCCACGATCGCGAATCTGTTCACAAGTGCTGTAAATGTCGTCAACGCCGATCGCCACATGCCCATAAGCGTCTCCCAGGGTGTAGTGATCTTTTCCCCAGTTGTGCGTCAACTCAATCACGGTGTGGTCTGACTCGTCGCCATAGCCGATAAATGCCAGGGTAAATTCGCCGCCTGGGTAGTCTTTCTTTCTGAGCAGGGTCATGCCCAACACGTCGCAATAAAATTTGAGTGACTCGTCGAGATTGCCCACTCGCAGCATGGTATGTAGTAATCGCATGAGCTGTTTTCTCTCTAGATAGATCTGTGAGTTCATTCTGACAAATTTCGAGTCTTATGAATTCGGTCAACGCTTGGATCGCTTAATCCGTTTTTTGCCGCGTTTGAGTTGTTTGTAGCGCGACCCGACCCAATCGCTAAGGCTGTGACTGAGGGAGCCGAGTTCTAGCCCGATCGCCGCCGCAATCCATTCTCTAGGATGCTGTTGAAGCGATCGCACGATACTCTCAAGACTGACTACGAACCTTTGTTGAGCGATCGATTGCCAGCGATCGAGGGAATGAGCAATGGCAGCGCCCAAAATTAGAATGCTGACCAGGAGGGCGATCCAAGCCGATAAATAGAGAATTCGCAGTCCCGTTCCGATGATCAGTCCGTGAGACAAAACAGAACGGTGGCGCACACTTTTGCGATAGGGCAGCCAGATCCAGCGCAAGACTCCCCAGCGTTTGTACTGTTGAGAATAGATGTCGAGGTCAGGGCCAAACATCAACCCGCTAAACAAAAAGCAGCCCGATAGGATCAGGGTGAGATTGCCGCTCTGAGTCTGCACAAAGGCGGCCCCAGCAACGATCGGGAGACTCCACAGAGTAATGCTGTCGTGGGTGCGGCCAGAAGGCATGACAAAAAATTAGTAAATCTGTCCTTTATCGTAATAGACAGAGAACTCTCTGCTACAATGATCAACGAGTAAGGGCGATTAGCTCAATGGTAGAGCGCCTGCCTTACAAGCAGGATGTTACTGGTTCGAGTCCAGTATTGCCCATTTACCTATCAGATACCTATCAAGGCTTTTGGCAGTTTGAATAGAATTATCGAGAATGCTGGAGGTCTAAACCTCTGCTACTATTTTCTGAGCAGCGGGAGATAAGGTAATGAGCCAGTCAGATCCCACGATCGGAATCCAGTACGAACTCAGACAATTAGCAACCGCAACGACGGAATTAGCCAAGAAGATTGATCGCACCAACCAGGGTATCGAGCGGCTTTCGCTTTCGGTCGATCGCCTGCTTAAAGTGGCTACACGGCAGAACGAATCCATCCAGCGCCTAACCGAAGCTCAAGAAGTGACCGTCAGAGAGCAAACAGCGATCGTCGCCGCGCAGACCGCAATTATCTCGGCACAGACCGAAAATGTCTCGCGGTTGATTGAGTTGCTGGGGCAGGTGAGGTGAGTAAAACCAGGTGTGTTTTAGGTTTTTGATTCAGAAGCTTGCGTTAAAACATTCTGGCTGTAATTGCTTAAGACTTAGGGATCTCGTCTACCAGAGATCTGCTGTATTTGGTTTTCACGATTCTAAAAGACTTCGTAACGACCGCGCTAGGTACGATCGCGCTCCAAAAGGGTCAGGAAACGATTGATGCTCTCTGTCTGCGATCGAATGCTCTCTGCCTGGATTCGAGCAGTATCCGCTTGCTGCTGAGTGATTTCTTTGAGTTCGGTGAAACTTTCTTTGAGTTCGGTGAAACTTTCTTTGAGTTCGGTGAAACCAGTTGTAACGACTTCTCTAAGATCGTTGATGCGATCGGCTAACTCAGTCGTTGCGGTTGCTAATTGTCCAAGTTGGTACTGAATGCCGATCGGCGAATCTGGCTGGCTAGTCATGGTTTCTCCTCACTTTGTAGCAGGCTGCTGTCAACGTTGATATTTTACAGTGAATCCTATAGTTGAGGGATGACACTCCTTCCTTTCAAGCCGATCTCTACCGATCTCTACCCTTAAGCGTCATCGGCTATGATGTGGTTGACAGGCTTGTAGTATTTTTGTAGTATAAGTAATACAGCTTCCTTCAGCAAAGGTTAGTGAACGTCGATCGAGGCAAGCATCATGGAGCGCAAACTCGTTTCTGTTCAAACAATTGCTAAATTAGAACCGATTTCGGGTGCAGACTTTATTGAGAAAGCAACGGTGATGGGCTGGAGTTTGGTGGTTAAAAAAGGAGAATTTGAAGTAGGCGATCGCTGTGCCTTCTTTGAAATTGATTCTGTTTTGCCTGAAAAAGATTGGTCAGAATTTATGCGGCCGTCCAAATTTAGAGTCAAAACCAAAAAGATGAAAGGCGTTTTGAGTCAGGGGTTAGCGTTGCCTTTATCGAGTTGTTTGCCTGAACAGAGCAGTTTTGATTATCAAGTAGGCGATGACATAACTCAATTGTGTGAAGTCATCAAATTTGAGCCAGTCATTCCCGAAGATTCTAAAGATCAAGCGGCAGGGTTTCCGTCCTTTGTGCCCAAGACAGATGAAATTAGAGTGCAGTCAGCGATCGCTGTTTTAGATGAATTGCGTGGTAAGACCGTTTACTTTTCGCTCAAATGTGATGGCACTTCTGCGACTTATGCAAAACTCGACGACAAACTCTATGTCTGCTCTCGAAACTATGAACTAAAGCCTGGCCAAAATGCCTATTGGCAAATGGTCGATCAATATAACCTCACCCAACTTCCCGACGGATTTGCAGTGCAAGGTGAAATTTGTGGCCCAGGCATTCAAAAAAATCGACTCGGTTTGAAGGGGCTAGATCTCTTTGTGTTTAGTGTGTTTGACATTCAAGCAGGAAGATTTCTCGACTTTGATTCTCTTTGTAAATTTTGTACAAAATGGGGTCTACAAACAGTGCCGATTTTAAGTGTTGGTCAACCGTTCAACTATTCACTCGAAGACTTACTTACGTTAGCAGAAGGCTACTATGAAGACACCAAAAACCATCGAGAAGGCATTGTGGTTAGACCGATCGTCGAAACTCACAGCCAAGTGCTTCAGGGTCAGTTATCCATCAAGGTGATCAACAATCAATACCTGCTAAAAGGTGGGGAAGACTGATCACGTCGTTCGACAAAACCATACAAAAGGCAAACATTTATGCCCTACGAAAAGTTAAATCTTTCTACACCTAAGCCCGTTCTCTCCTGGGCAAATCACGACATGAGCAGTGACGAAACCAGAATGGCCAAAAACGTCGCTTCTCTGCCATTTGTCTTTAAGCATGTGGCTCTGATGCCTGATGTCCATTTGGGCAAAGGGGCGCTAGTTGGCTCAGTGGTGGCGACCAAAGATGCCATTATCCCGGCCGCGGTGGGGGTTGATATTGGCTGTGGAATGGTGGCAATCAAAACCGCTTTTCATGCCAATCAGCTAGAAGGCAAACTCAAGAAAATTCGGCAGGAAGTTGAAGCGATCGTTCCGGTTGGCTTTAACGAAAACAAGGAGGTTGAAAAGACCGTTCTCAACTGGCAAGGCTGGCGCGACTTTAAGGAACTGCATTCTGGCGTGCAGCACCTCGAAAGCAAAGCCATGAAGCAAATGGGTTCGCTTGGAGGGGGTGAAGGATTGCCCCGTACTGTAGTAATGCAGTAATGAAAACTCGTCCAAATCGGTGAAGGCTGAGATGCTAATACCGAGGGAAGCGGTCAAACGCCCCATAGAGAGCAGAGGGACTTGGGCATCCTAATCTATTTAGGATGAAGGTGTGCTCCGAACTGCACCGAATCGGAAGGTGTAGAGCTAGGCAGAAATGACCTAGCCGATTGCTCAAGTGATAGATGATGTTCTAGTGAAATGAACACCACGGATATTAGTCTCAAAAACCCAAAGATTGCCTATCTGTTTGGCTTTCTGCAAGCAGACGGTCATTACTATAAGTCCACGCGAAATCGTGGCAAGATAGTGATCGAAGTGAGCAAAAAAGACGAAGCCTTACTATGGGCGTTCAAAGAACTTGTGCCCTGTCACTCATCCATTACAGAGCGTGTCCGTTCTACCAATTTTGCGGACGACTACAACTCTGTTACATGGGCAGTTTATGACAAGCGGTTTCGAGATCTCTTTGAATCGTGGGGTTTGCTAAGTGGAAGAAAATCTTCTTTGATTGATGTACCTTGTTGTCAGTTTTCCGAGGTTGATTATTTCAGGGGATTGCTGGATGGAGATGGGGCATTGGGTTTGACCACAAAAGGTTTTCCATTCTTGTCTTTTGTCACAGCAGGCTCGTCTATTGCTGATCAGTACTTGAAATTTCTCAATCGGATGACTGGTAAAACTAAAACTTCTAGCCGAAATGTTAGAGACCAGGTTTACAACATTGCTGTCTACAAGGAAGATGCACAGCTAATCACTCAAGGTCTGTACTATCAGGATTGTTTAGCTTTACCTAGAAAGCGAGCAAAAGCTGAAGATGTGTTGACCTGGAAGCGTCCGCCTAATATGAAGCGGATTACAACCAGGAAAAGCTGGACACCTGAGCAAGACCAGTTTGTGCTTAACCACTCGATCGAGATCTCTATCGCCGTGCTAAATAGAAGTCAAAGCAGTATTAAATTGCGACTTTGGCGACTTAAGCAACTGAATGAGCGATCGTAACAATTTGAATCACTTCATCGAACTGTGTCTCGACACCGAAGGTCAGGTGTGGCTGATGCTACATTCCGGGTCTCGCAACATTGGCAACATGCTGGCACAAAACCACATCAACACCGGAAAACAACTGGCGAAACTGATGCAGGACAAGCTGCCTGATCCTGATCTGGCTTACTTTGTCGCAGGGACTTCTGAGTTTGACGATTACTGGCGTGATTTGCAGTGGGCCCAGCAGTATGCACTCTACAATCGCGAAGTGATGATGGCTCGATTTCAGCGCGTGGTCGAAAAACATCTGGCAGGCGGCAAGCCCACAAAGCCTTTGCTGTCGGTCAACTGTCACCACAACTACGCCGAAAAAGAAGTCCACTACGGTGAAGAGGTGTATGTGACTCGCAAGGGGGCTGTGCGGGCAAGAGAAACCGACTATGGAATCATTCCTGGCTTGATGGGGGCAAAGTCTTTCATTGTCAAGGGTAAAGGCAACCACGAAAGCTACTGTTCTTGCTTTGCAGCCGGAACACAAGTTTTGACTGAGAATGGACTGATGAGTATTGAAGACGTTTTTCAGTCAGATGAAGACATCAAGCTCATTTCTTATAACGCGGACTCACAACGCTTTGAAGCAAAGGAAATTTTAGAGAAGAGTGAACGGTTAGCTTTAGCCAATCAATACTCGCTGTCTCAAACTCGCCGTAGGCTGAACAATACAATTACTTGTACAGCTAACCATCCATTTGCAACCTATGAACGAGGTAAACTCGTTTATCGATCTGTTGAAGAAATCGCTCAGTCTTCCATTGGTGCGATTGTTCCAACTCAGCTTAATCTGCCGTCTCACTTGACGATCGCGGATCAAGACACTAATTTCTACTACTTGCTGGGCTTAATTTTGTCAGATGGAACGATTCACATTCGAGAGCGCCAAAATGCGCCTCAAGCAGGAAACAGACCTCGTGGCGGAAAATATATGCATACCTACGTGCGAATTTATCAAGCCGCGACTCCTGTTAAACGGTCTTTCATGGAAGCTGTAGAAGTTCTATTTAGAAACTACACCCCTAAAGTTTCTGTAAGGGAGCAGAAGCCAAGGGCTAGTCAACTAGGAGAAAGACCCATTCAAAGCCAAGGATTGATTGAACTTACGATTAGTGATCCAGACTTTGTGATGAAGGTTTATCAGTTAATGCCAAAACTGCCTAGCATTTTGATGAGCAATCCTCTACTTTCCCTCTATTTCTTAGCAGGTTACTTAGATGGAGACGGAAGTTGTGGGAGTAGCGTTGTTTCAATCAGTATCGGGAAACAAAAGATGTTTTCTGTGCTGGTATGTACCTTCTTATCTCTAGGAATCGTTTACAAGGTTTACCCGAATCGCACTAACTATGTCATTGAGTTTCGTGATAACGCAACACTAAACAAGCTTCGGGATCTCTGTAAGCGTATAATTGTTGATACATTCTCTGAGCGAAAATATTCTGACAAGCTTGTTTTAGCTCATGCGATCGCGGGAGGTGAGCTAGTGTGTCCTGATCTAAGTTCAAAGGCTAAACAGGGAAAAATGGTAAGTTTAAGCCAGTTTGCAGGTCAGAACTTGGATGCAACACTGACGATGAATCGAGTTTTTAAGACACAATGTGATTTAGATACAATGGTGTATAACTTTACTGTCAAGGACAATCATAATTATGTCGTCTTTACTAGTCATTACACTCCGGTTTTAGTTCATAACTGTAGTCATGGCGCAGGTCGCTTGATGTCTCGCAATAGGGCGAAGAATGCTTATACGTTGGATGATTTGATTCGGCAAACGGAAGGCGTTGAGTGCCGCAAAGATGAAGGGGTGCTGGATGAAATTCCGGCGGCGTATAAGCCGATCGATCAGGTGATGGCAAATCAGGCGGACTTGGTGGAAGTGGTGGCAACACTGAAACAGGTGATTTGTGTGAAAGGATGAAATATCTTACTAAATAAGCCTTGTGGTACGTTACGGGTAGTTACTGTTGCAATGATAAAAATGATGCTAGTTGTAACAGTAACTACAACGAAAACAATCGAAAAAATGACTTTGGGATAGTGGCAAATCAGGAATATTAAAGCAAAATAATTTTCCTGGCATCCAAGAAAAACTCCGTATAGGGTAGTAAGAGAAAACACCTGTCGGAGGTTGAAGGATGCCCACGTCAAGAGTCGAGCGTGTAAAAGAATTGCTTAGGCAGGGAAACGAGCAACTTCTTGAATCCCGGTATGAACAGGCACTAGAGGTTTTTCAGGAAGTCATTAGGCTAGAGCCACAGAACTTTACGGCATGGTGCGCTCTAGGACGAGCCTATTCTTGGTTATATCAAGAGCAAAATGCGATCGATGCGTTCACTCAAGCTTTGAAAATTCAGCCTGATTATATTTTGGCTCTCGCTCGAAGGGGAATAGACTGTCAATCGATCAACCAACCTGAGTTAGCGACGCTCGATCTTGAACAAGCAGTTTCGATCGCTCCTCGAACTGCTGAAGATTGGTACGGTCGCAGTCTTGTGCTTTGGGACGCGAAAAAAGAGCAGGAAACGTTTGAGGCTTTGGATAAAGCGAGTGAAATTGATCCAAAAAACTCTTATTTCTGGAATTTCCGAGGTTGTGTGCTCTCAGACCTCGAACGAAATGATGAAGCGATCGCTGCCTACGACAAAGCCTTAGAAATTTACCCTCGGTATCGGTACTGTTGCTATCGTCGAGGCATAGCCTTGTTCAATCTTAAGGACTATGCGAACGCGATCGTTAGTTTCGATAAAGCTTTAGAAGTTCAGCCGAATGATTCAAACTGTTGGCATTGGCGAGGCTCGGCTTTAGCAGCGCTGAACAGCTATAAAGAAGCAATAGTCAGTTACGATCGTGCGCTTGAAATTGATCCTAATAATCAGAATATATGGCTTGATCGAGCCTATGGTTTTCAAAATCTAGCCCAATATGAGGAAGCGATCGCTAGTTTTGATAAAGTTCTAAAAATATCTTCTGATCATTATTATGCATGGCTTAATAGAGCACATTGTTTACGAGCTTTGAATCAGTATGATGCTGCCATTAATAGTTATGACTCTGCAATCAAAATATCAGATGATAATTATTTCGCGTGGGCTGGTCGTGGCGACACCTTATTTAATTCTCAATGCTATGAGGAAGCAATTACTAACTATGATAAGGCTCTAGAAATTCAACCTGATAATTATGCTGCCTGGTTATGGCGAGGTCATGCATTTGTAAACTTGAAAGATTTTGAGCAAGCGATTTCTAGTTTTGATAGAGCAATCGAAATTAACTCAAACGATTATATTAGCTTGGTAAATCGAGCTTCTTGTTTGCAGAACTTATCTCGCTATGAAGAAGCTATTTCTGCCTTTGGTAAAGCTTTAAAAGTCAAGCCAGATGATGCATCTTCTTGGGAAAATCAAGGACGTTGCTTCCAGAGTTTAGAACGATTTGATGACGCACTCAATAGTTATGATAGTTCTCTAGCTTTGAACTCTAAGAATTATGGTCTTTGGCAGATTAAATTTTATTTATTGAGGACGTTGGGACAATTTGATCGGGTGCTTGATAGATTTAAAGAAACTCAAGAACTTGATTTCAACTGTTTCGAGGAATGGTATGTTTGTGCAGACACTCTTTATCTTCTCCAAAGAAATGAAGAGGCGCTCGATATTTTAGATAGGCTCTTAGAGGCTAAATCAGATTATGCGATCGCTTGGTCGTTCAAGAGTCAAATTCTCGCTATACTAGGGCGCTATGAGGAAGCTCGTATAAGTTCTGATCGTGCATGTGAATGTGATTCACAAAGTTTTCTCGTATGGGCAGAACGCGCCCATGTAATGAGTGAAGCTAAAAATTACAATGAAGCATTGAAAAGCTATGAAGAAGCACTGAAATTTGAGACTGATCGTCCTTTCATTGCTTTACGCAGTCTCTTCTTTACACAAGTTGAGCTTTGGAAAGGACATGGTGACGTTCTAATGACGTTAGGACGGTTTGAGGAAGCAGTTTCTAGTTATGAGAAAGCCCTTGAAATCAATCCAGAAATATTAGTCTTCAAACCAGATTATCTAAAAATTTGGAATCATTACGGCAGAGCTTTCGAGAAGTTGGGAAAGTATGAGAAAGCCCTTGATTCTTACAATCAATCATTAGAACTTGACGAGAATCAACTCAATATTTGGCTAAGTCGAGGAAAAATAGCACTTTTTCTCGGTCAAGATGAAGAGGCTCTCAAATCTTTTGATTATGCTTTGTCTATAGAAGCTGAAAATCTTGAAGCTCTGGGTGGTCGCCTAAACTCACTTAATAATTTAGGACATCATGAAGAAGCCTTTGAGGTGGTCAACCACATTTTAAGTCTAGACTTATCGAGTGAAGATGCTTTCATTGCTCTTTTCTCAAAAGCAAACGTCTTAAAAAATCAGGATCGTCATGAAGAAGCTTTAGACACTTATCGAGGAATGCTAGAAGGTGAAATTGGTCGTAAATTTGCTTGGTTCATTTGGGTTTTGATAGGCACAACGCTCACTAAGTCTCTTGCTAACTCAAATGAGAAAAACTACCGTGTAGAAATAATTGATGCTTGGAACACAGCTTTAAATCTATTGCCTGACCAGAGTCAATTAGATACTAAACCATTTGATTATCTCTATATAGAGTACTTTGACCGCCGTATTATTTCATTGGAGTCGGATTTTTATACAAAATTTCAATCTCTCATATGGACTGAGCGAGGCCTCTCTTTCAGTGCCTTAGAACAATATGAAGTAGCTTCAGAGTCCTATGAAAACGCACTAAACTTTGATGCTGACAATAGCGTTGCTTGGCGCGAGAAAGGCAATGCTTTATTTAACCTCAAACTCTATGCACAGGCAATCGATGCCTACGACACTTATTTAGCTCTCAGTCAGGATGAAGATAATTGGCTAATTTTGATGCGTAAAGGCGAAGCATTAGCGCAATGCAAGCGATTTGCACAAGCAGTGAGTAGTTATCGAGAAGCTATCCAAATCAAATCAGATGTTCATCTTCTCTGGCACAATCTAGGAAATGTTTTACAGGCAATCGGACAGTTTGAAGAAGCATTGAATGCCTATCAGAAGTCTCTCAAATTTGACGTGCGCTGCAAAATGGCTTGGGTGCAGCAAGGTGATATGCTTGCCAACTTGTGTCGCTATCGCGAATCATTAGAGTCCTTCGATCGTGCGATCGCTCTAGACTCAGAATTTGCTGCATCTCACAATGGTCGGGGATGGGCACTGAATGCTCTAAGCTTTTATACTGACGCACTAGCTGCCTATGACCGAGCATTGCAAAACGATGAACAGTATTGGTTTGTTTGGAGAAACAAAGGGTGGACGGTTTATCTTTCCCAAGGTCTTGAAGAGGCTTTAGAAGTCCGGGATGAAGGGTTACGTAAACTCAAATCAGAACACCCTGACTATGCGCTGGCTTGTGCAGAATTGCACTACTTTAAAGGATTGGCTCACTATGAGCAGGGAAAAAGAGAAGCAGACTGCTTTTCTAATTGGCGCAAAGCAAAAAATTGCTACCAAATAGCACTCAAACTTTTGGACTCGCCTAACGATAGAGAGCGGTATCTGGATTTCCTAAAGGACTTAATTAAGGTTTTGGCCGGATTAGGGCAAATCGATGAGGCAAACGAGGTGGGGCGACAGGGATCTGGCTTAGTTCAACGGTTACTCAGCGAAACGGTTGACCCGCTTAAGCAACAACACATCATTCTTAAATACGCCAGTTTTGATCAGTTAACCGTAGATTTCTATCTTCGATCGGAGCAACATATTAAGGCTTTAGAAACAGCTGAAATAGGCAAGAATACTTGTTTATCCTGGCTACTTTCGGTTTGCGTTGGCAATGCTAATAACTTAGATCAACAACAATTGCTCACTCCCTCAACAGCCATAATTTACTGGCATTTGAGTCCTGCTAGTCTCACAACATTCATCCTCACATCCGATACTGAAACTCCTGATATTCTTCCTGATGATGACGTAGAAACGAATCAAGAACGAGAAGAACCATCTCAGTCTTATCGGCAGTTGCTAGAATTTGAAGCCTGGGTAAATAACTGGAATCGTCTCTACGTGGACTACGGGGAAGTGCAGGATAAGACAGCACGGGAGAGCCATCCGTGGCGAGTTCAAATGTCTGACAAACTGGAACATCTAAAGCAGATCTTGAAGATTTCAACGATTGTCGAACGACTCCCCAGTAGCATCAGTCAGATCATCCTAATTCCCCATCGTGATCTTCACCGCTTTCCCCTCCACGCCCTTTTCCCTGATCACTTTACCCTAACCTACCTTCCCAGTATTCAAATGGGTTTGAATTTGAAGGCGCAAACCTTCGGGGAAGCGAAGCGTCCGACCAGTTCAACCTTCCGTCTCTTAAGCGTTGAAGCTCCGAGCAGCACAGGCAAGAACCAGCAGAAGAAATTTGAACGCTTGGGGTTTGCAGCTTTAGAATCTAGGCTCATTACTCGAATGTTCCAAGCCACCACCGTTCAGTCTCACGAAGCAAGCCAGCAAAAGGTTCGTGAGATGCTTCAGCAATCCTATGATGGATTTCATTTTGCTGGACACGCTGCCTACAACTACAACGATCCGAAGACTTCTGCCCTAGCTCTTACCGAAGAAGACCGTCTAAGCGTTGTCGATATCTGTGGAGATACCCCATTAGCGCAAGGCTATCACTTAGTTTGCCTTTCTGCCTGCGAAACCGCTCTGACTGGAAATCAAACCATTGTCGCCGAGTATGTGGGACTAGTTAGCGGATTTTTACGGAGTGGCGCAAATAATGTTGTGAGTACCTTGTGGACAGTACAATCCGTTTCTAGCACTTTGCTAATGATTCAATTCTATTCCCTCCTGAAGGATGAAACACCTGCTGTAGCTCTCGCAGAAGCGCAACACTGGCTCCGAAATGCTGATTGCCAGATCTTGATTGAGTTTCTCAACACGTTGCTTGCAACCCACACTTCGCTGAATCGATCGACTCGCAAGTTTTTGCAGATAGAGATTCGCAGATTTAGTAAAATGCCTCACAGCGATCAACCGTTCCATCATCCTTACCACTGGGCAGGATTTACACTCACTGGGTTACCTTCACAGCCATGAATGATCCGCTTGCTTCAATTACTCTAGATTCGTTTCTAGTTGCGCTAGCTCAACTAAACGAACCCTTGCCATCCAATTTACAGCAGCAACTCAATTCGATGTCCGATGCGCCTGATCCAGACGAGCTAGATGCGATCGCTGAAAAATATCTACCTCTAAATGAACTTTATGAAGAGGCACGTGAGATTTTTCAAGATTATGACAGCGAACGCAGCAAAGGTTCCCTTCCAGCCAAACCAGATGAAAAGGCAGAATCCCAGACTGGCGAAGAACCAAACGACGTATTTCGAGCGGGTAACTCTGTGGAGGCGGCGAAACAAGAAGCAGAAAAGTCCGGTACCCTGAAACAACTTCTTCAACTCATTCGGCAGTCTAAAACATGAGCGAACCAGAGCTAATTTATCCGACGATCGATTTATTTCTTTATGACCTGCGAGAAGGATTTGGAGATGATAATGAGCAAGTTCAGGACAACCGCTACGGTTTCTGGCGCAAAATTTACCATGATCTGAGTGATGGAAATCCGACCAAACTATATGAAAAGCTGAGAGTAGAAGGTGCTAGTGACGAAAATGCTGACGCTCGTTATGTGGAGCTTTTGGGATCTAAAAGAGTCCGTGAGTTTGAATCACACTTAGATGGTTACTACTATCCTATTCAGTTTGGCGATACATATGCACTGTTAGTAGATTGTTCTGGGCATAAAGCTGACCGTCCTAACCTGCCAAAACCTATTAGTGAGCTAGAGGATATCAAGAAGCAAATTCGGCAGCAGATTCAGGAGGATGCTTTAGAACCAACTCATCCTTCAATGAATGAACTTGGACGAACTTGGTTGATTTTGGGTCAGTTAGTTAATGATCAACAAGATTATGAAGCAATTGCTGAAAAATGCTACACAAAAGTTGTAAATCAACCCAACTGGAAAACTGATTTAATCGGAACAGGTAAATTATTGGGAGCAGAAATTTATGAGTTATGGCAACAATCTGGTGACGACAATAACGAACAGGCGCATGTTCTAATCTGCTTGTTTCCTCACTGGGAATCGATTCAATCGATCCGCGATCGCATCGGCAAGCTTTATTTTGATTTAATGCGCTTATTCTGCTACCGCCATAAAATCATCTGGGCGTATAGTCAAAATCGACAGTTACGAAGAACTCTCAAGTCTGACTTTGCCGTGATCAAGCAACTGACTGAGCAAGCTTCAACTCAAGTGGCGGGTGCTAGCATCTCAGCACTTCAAAGAGATCTGACCCAAGCGCTTGAAGTTCTCTCAAGATATTCACCAAACTTAACCGCTCTCTATTACCAGGGTAGAACGATTGCAATTAACCTTGCGAACTATAAGAAGCGTTTGAAGAAAATTTCTGATGAGTCTCCTCAAACAGATTTAACATTTCAGACTGAGTTTCTAGAAATCATTGCACCTCAGTATCAGAGGGAAATTGAAGCTGATCACGAACGTTTTGAGCGAGGATTAGCACTACTACAAAATCTGATGGAAGCGAATCGAGGGCGAATTGAGCTTTACCAAGCCGCGCGCGATCGGCGATTTGAACAAGTGATTGCGATCGCAGGTGTTGGATTAGCGACCAGTCAGATTGCTGCTTCAATTCTTGTTGCTCAAGATCCTCCTAAGCCTGAGATTTCTGCTGTCATGGTTCCAGCCTTTTGGAAAAGCTTAGTCATTGGTATTTCTTTCGGTGTCATTGTATGGTGCACTATTTTTGTTAGCCAACGTTTCCGACGACATTAATTTCATCTACTGTCTGAATCGTAACGAAAATTCCTCTTATTATCTGCCTTTAGCGTAATGACAGTTGTGCTCGCAACCCTCTACCTTACGCTCATATCTTCAAAATAAGCTATGGATAAGGATTTCTCGAAACAATGGAAAAGTGAACTCAAAGATTTGGTTCGAGGTGCATCAGGAGGGTTTTTGTTTGGCGTTCCTTTACTGTATACAATGGAGGTTTGGTGGATTGGATCGTTTGTAGGGTCAGCGCGATTGTTTTTAGCGTTGCTACTAACGTTTGCGATCGTATTCCTGCTCAATCAAACGTCTGGTTTTCGTCGAGATAGCGAGAGTGATGTTCGTCCGATCGATGCCGCGATGAATACAGTAGAGGCGTTGGCGATCGGGATTGTTTGCTCAGGATTAATTTTGGTTTTAATGCGTGAGATTACTTTGGAAACCCCCTTGCAGGAAAGTTTGGGGAAACTAATTTACGAAAGTGTCCCTTTTACGTTGGGCGTTTCATTAGCCAATCAGTTTCTTAGCGGTGAAGGACGTGAAGGTAAACCCGAAGGAAGCGCGAAACAAACTCAATCTAAGTTTGGTAAACTGAGCGCAACGATTTCTGACATTGGCGCGACTTTAATTGGTGCAATTATTATTGCCTTTAACATTGCACCTACGGATGAGATTCCGATGCTGTCCGCAGCAGTTTCAAATGGGTGGCTTGTATTGGTGATGGTGGCATCGCTAGTAATCTCTTATGTAATCGTATTCGCCGCAGGGTTTGGTAACCAGCAGCAGCGTCACGAACAATCGGGGATTTTTCAGCGGCCGTTGAGTGAGACGATCGCGGCCTATCTCGTTTCATTATTTGCGGCGATGGTGATGCTGTTCTTTTTTAACAAAGTTCAGTTTGGTGATCCGTGGCAGGTTTGGTTAAGCCACACAATCTTGCTAGGATTGCCTGCTGCTGTCGGCGGTGCTGCTGGGAGGTTGGCGGTATGACTACTAAAACACGCCCCCCTAGAACGATCGCTGAATGGACGACTTTTGGAATTGCTAGTTTAATTTTGTCGGCGATCGCCGGATTAGTAATTTACAACTGGGCCACTGAGAAAGACAGTCCCCCTGTTTTGAGCCTCGATTACCCCAAAGGGGGAACTGCTTCGCCTCGTACTGATGAAGTGAGAGAAGCCGAAGGACAATTTTATGTGCCGTTTGAAGTCTCTAATACAGGTGGAGAAACGGTAGAATCGGTGCAAATTGTGGCTGAGTTGCGGGTCAACGGACAGGTCGCAGAAACAGGCGATCAGCAAATTGATTTCTTGTCTGAAGGTGAAAAAGAAGAGGGTGCCTTCGTGTTTCGCAGAGACCCCCGTCAAGGGGAACTGATTGTGCGAGTGGCAAGCTACAAGTTGCCTTAAAAGAACGTTGCCTCGACGAATTTTTTTCGCCTCGTTGTTTGGTTCTTTTGCCCCCAGGCTGCCAATTTTTGGGGACTTTGAGACCGCGTTCTACGACTTCCTAAAGACTATCCATTCCTATCCTTCACCCATTTCTAGAGACGTTGTGCTGGCGGGATTGCGTTTTATGAAGATCGCGACCAAAATACCGACGATCGCCAGTCCACCTGTCCTATAAAAGAACGGCGTGTAGCTGCCAAAAAAGTCTCGCTGCCCCTGCTATCTTTTAGTTCATTAAACTCACGTTTTGTTTAGATTCTGTCAAAGATTTTGTTGAGAACAATTCAGGGTGATTGGCTTATGGCTACTGTTTTGGTTCGATCGCCGCTTCAGACTGAAGTTCAGGCTTTTTTGCGGCTGGCCATTCCTCTGGCGAGTGCTCAAGTGGCTCAGTCGGCTACAGGCTTTGTCGATACGCTGATGATGGGCCGATTGGGGCAAGAAACTTTGGCAGCGGGGGGGTTGGCTTCTCTGACGTTTTTGGTACTGCTGAATACGGCGGCGGGAGTGATCTTAGGGGCGAGTCCTCTGATTGCTCAGGCTTATGGGGCAGGTGAGAAAACGCGCGTCGAACAAGTGACCCGGCAGGGAGTCTGGCTGCTTTTGGGTTTGACGGTGCCGATCGTGCTGCTGATTGCTCACCTCGACTCTATCATGCGTCACCTGGGGCAAGCCGAAACGACCGTTGTTTTGAGCAACACGTATCTCGACATTATGCTGTGGGGCTTTTTTCCGGCTCTGGGGTTTGCGCTGCTGCGAAGTGTGGTTTCGGCGATGTCTCATGCGCGTCCGATCATGGCGATCGTCATCACAGGAACGCTGCTCAACATCACGGGCAATTATCTTTTGGGGTTTGGTCACTTTGGCTTTCCCCGCTTAGGCATCGCCGGACTGGCCCTTTCTAGCGTCTTTTCGCTTTGGGTGATGTTTTTGGCGCTGGTGGGCTACATTTTCCAAGATCCAGAGTTAAAAACCTACCGATTCTTTGCCAATCTACATCACATCAAGCCTCGAATTCTGCGTGAACTGGTACGAGTCGGACTGCCGATCGGCGTTGCATCCGCTTTAGAACTGGGACTGTTTACGATCGTCACTTATCTCATGGGCATTTTGGGAACCGAAGTGTTGGCAGCGCATCAAATTGTGTTTCAAACGATCGCTGTGGTCTTTATGGTGCCGTTGGGGATGTCATTTGCGACGACGGTGCGAGTCGGTTGGTGGGTCGGGCAGCAAGATCTGGAGGGCGCAAGACGAGCAGGCTATGTCAGTATGGGGATCGGCTTGGGATTTCTGATTCCGATGGCGATCGTTCTGCTGGTTCTTTCTCGACCACTCATCGGGCTGTATCTAGATGTGCAAGACCCACAAAATGCGATCGTTGTCTCGCTGGCTACCTCGATGCTTAGGGTGGCTGCTGTCGCCCAAATTTTGGATGGACTGCAAAAAACTACTATGGGCGCACTGTATGGACTACAAGATACCCGCGTGCCGATGTTGTTGAGTTTTCCAGCTTTTTGGGGGGTGGGTCTGACGACGGGCTATCTGCTCGGATTCCACACGTCTCTCGGCGGGACAGGCTTATGGATCGGACAATCGATCGGGATTGCGATCGCCGCGCTCGTTTTTGTCTGGCGGTTCCGCAGTCTTGTCCGTCAATCCGTTCTCAACCTGAGAGTTTTTCCTTCAAAACCCGATCATTCCGCTTTGAAATAGAAACGTTGGGGTTCAGAAGTCGATCGTTGGGGTTCAGAACCCGATCGTTCCGTTTTGAGATAGAAACCTTTCGTTTTGGAGAGCGATCGTTCCGCTTTGAAATAGGAACCTTCCGCCTTTAAATAGAAACTTTCCGTTTTGAAATAGAAACCTTCCGGTCTGAGGGAGCGATCGTTCCGCTTTGAGATAGAAGCTTTCCGTTTTGGAGAGCGATCGTTCCGTTTTGAGATAGAAGCTTTCCATTTGGGGGAGCGATCGTTCCGCTTTGAGATAGAAGCTTTCCGTTTTAGAGAGCGATCGTTGTGATTGGACGGTTCCAAGTTCGGTTAACGTGACGTGCATTCGACGGAATCTTTCGCTACGATTGTCGATCCGGGCAGCCCCCTAAATCCCCCACAAGTGAGGGACTTTGATTTAGAAATCTTGCTTTAGAGTTCCCTACTTGTGGGGGGTGGGGGGCAGAAGCACTTTACAACGAAGCGAAAAAACTTCATCGATCTGACGCTAAAATTAAGATACGTAAAGAATCATAAGAGTTAAAACAATGGGGCTATTTGGATTAGGTAAAAAGTCGAGTTTGCCGACGGCTGATCAAGCACTACCGGGACGATCGCAGTCCATGCCCGTTCCTGCAAAGCATCATGTCAATGGCAATCCGCTCAAAGCTCCCTTCCCGGAGGGGATGCAAACTGCAATGTTTGGGTTGGGCTGTTTTTGGGGAGCCGAGCGCAAGTTTTGGCAGCAAAAGGGTGTGTTTTCGACGGCGGTCGGCTATGCGGCTGGCTTAACGCCCAATCCCACCTATCAAGAAGTGTGCAGTGGCATGACAGGTCACAACGAAGTCGTTTTGGTCGTCTTTGATCCCACTGTCGTCAGCTACGAAGAACTGCTCAAAGTCTTTTGGGAAAGCCATAACCCAACTCAAGGAATGCGCCAGGGAAATGATGCCGGAACCCAATATCGATCGGGCATCTACCCCTATTCTGACGAGCAAAAACAAGCCGCCGAAGCCTCTCGCAATCTGTACCAAAAAGCGCTCAAGCAAGAAGGTATGGGAGAAATCACAACCGAGATTCTAGATGCGCCTGAGTTTTATTACGCCGAAGCGTATCACCAACAATATCTCGCCAAAAATCCCGGCGGCTACTGCGGTCTGGGCGGCACCAAGGTCTGCTATCCCACAGCGGATTCTGCGATCGTGTAATCGCGCTCTAGATCAGTAGGCCAAAACAGAAGGGGACTCAGTTGCTTTGTGAATGAGCAATTGGCCCCTTTTTTGTTGACTTAAATTTGTTCTCAGAATTGGGGGTTGGGGGCAGAAGCGCTCTAAATCGAAGCGAAAAAACTTCGTCGTCACGTTAGCTCACATCGCATTCCAACTCGACGGGCAACGCTGGATTGGGAAGGACGATCGGCTGATTAAACAACACCATCGTCGTACTCGAATTCGTTTCAAACCCAATCTTTTCGTAAAATGACTGCTGATGCGTCGTCATCAGATAAACTCGCTCAACTCGATTGACGTGAGGATGACTGATCACGGTTTGTACCAACTTTCGCCCCAGTCCCGCTCCCTGATAATCTGGGTGAACCACCACATCCCAAATCGTCGCTCGATACACCCGGTCAGAACTCGCTCTCGCAAACCCGATCAGGCGATTTCCATCCCATGCCGAAATCACAGGGTCACTTTGATCGAGGGCGATCGCCAGATCTTCTACCCGTCGATCTTTGGCCCAAAATGCGGCCAACCCAAACAACTCCTGAAGCTGGTGTAGATCAATTTGAGAACGACGATCGCGAAACTGAATATGGCTACAATCCATCCTGATTTTCCCTATAGCGAAACCTTTCTTAAAGTGAATCAACGATTCTTATTCAAGTTAACGGAATAGTTCGCAACCTCTCGCAAAATTCACCGTCAACTGACGCATCGATTAGACTAATTCCAGACTTGCCGCCGTTCAGTAACATAGATGTCTAAACTTCCAAATCCCCTGTCTCAACTCCGCTTAACTCGTCAAAAATCTGTCCAAAGTCTTAAGCAAGGGCGGTCACCTGTAAGACAGTTTGTTATGCTGGGGCTGCTGATCTGGAGTCTATGTCTGGGCTGGGGACTCGCCCAAGCGGTTGAACCTTCTCAAGCAAATTCTCAGGCAACGATTGGAACCGTGGATGTGGTGAGCGATCGCTACAGATTTGGTCAAGAGCTTTATCTAGAAAACTGCGCCACCTGTCACATTGGCATCCCTCCGTCCGTCCTGCCGACCGAAACTTGGCGCGACCTGCTGCAAGATTCTCAACACTACGGAGTCGATCTCAAACCCCTTGTCGATCCGCCGCGCCGTCTCGTGTGGAACTATCTACAAACCTTCTCCCGTCAGCTTCCCCCCGAAGAAAGCACCCCTTACCGCGTCGCTGACTCCAACTATTTTCGAGTGTTGCACCCCGGCATCGACATTCCCCGCAAATTCAATCTCACCAGTTGTGTCACCTGTCACCCCGGCGCAAATCAGTTCAACTTTCGCAGTTTGACGGCGGAGTGGGAGAAGAAGTGAGGGATGAGGGATAGGGGATGAAAAGATCTTGGTTTTAAAGTTTCAGCTTCAGAACGCAGACTTTGTAATTTCAGTCATCTCACTTCATCCCTCATCCCTCGTTCGGTAACACGTACTGAATGCGATCGCTTCTCTGCGGATTGCTCTAAGCGGAAGTGATAGGATTGGTATACCCTGGATGAGTAGTCCAGCCCTTAGTTTTGACTGGTTTTAGAGACCAATTTGCTTTCTAAAACAGACAAAGAAATCCCTTCAAAAGCTCACACCTCGTCCTTATTCCTCCTGTCATGCTTAAAAATCTGCTGGGCGACCCCAACGCACGAAAACTTAAGAAATACCAACCCTATATTGCCGAAATTAGCCTCTTAGAGGAAGAAATTCAGGCACTTTCTGATGAGGCGTTGACCGCAAAAACCGCAGAATTTAAGCAGCGTCTCGCCCAAGCCAAAAACGATAACGACGAAAAGCAAATTCTCGACGACCTGCTGCCCGAAGCCTTTGCCGTCGTGCGAGAAGCGGGTAAGCGCGTTTTGGGAATGCGTCACTTTGATGTGCAGCTTTTGGGCGGCATGGTCTTGCACAATGGGCAAATTGCCGAAATGAAGACTGGGGAAGGTAAAACTCTGGTTTCGACGCTTCCGGCTTACTTGAATGCGCTTTCTGGTAAAGGCGTTCACGTCGTTACGGTCAACGATTATCTAGCCCGACGCGATGCGGAATGGATGGGGCAAGTTCACCGCTTTTTGGGGTTGAGTGTGGGGCTGATTCAACAAAATATGAGTCCGCCTGAGCGTCAAAAAAATTACGCCTGCGACATCACCTACGCGACTAACAGCGAACTGGGATTTGATTATCTGCGCGACAACATGGCCACCTCGATGGAAGAGGTCGTGCAGCGTCCCTTTAACTACTGCGTGATTGACGAAGTGGATTCCGTTTTGATTGACGAAGCTCGAACTCCGTTGATTATTTCGGGACAGGTGGAGCGTCCGACTGAGAAGTATTTGAGAGCTTCGGAAGTGGCTCGCACCCTTCAGCCTGAAGTCCACTACGAAGTAGACGAAAAGCAGCGCAACATTCTGATGACCGATGAAGGATTTATCGAAGCCGAAAATCTTTTGGAAGTGAAGGATCTGTTTGATCCGCAAGACCCTTGGGCGCACTACATTTTTAACGCCATCAAAGCAAAAGAGCTGTTTATTTTGGACGTAAACTACATCGTTCGCAATGACGAAGTGGTGATTGTAGACGAATTCACCGGGCGGGTCATGCCGGGTCGCCGTTGGAGTGATGGGCTGCACCAGGCGATCGAAGCCAAAGAGCGCGTCGAAATCCAAAATGAAACTCAAACACTGGCAACGATTACCTATCAAAACTTCTTCCTGCTTTACCCCAAACTGGCAGGCATGACGGGAACCGCCAAAACCGAAGAAGCCGAATTTGAGAAGATCTATAAGCTCGAAGTCACGATCATTCCGACTAACCGCACGACCAAGCGGGGCGATCTGTCGGATGTGGTCTATAAGACTGAAGAGGCCAAATGGAACGCGATCGCCGAAGAATGCGCCGAAATGCACCGTGATGGTCGCCCTGTTCTCGTGGGAACCACCAGCGTTGAGAAGTCAGAATTGCTCTCCAGTCTGCTGGCCGATCAGCAAGTTCCTCACAATCTGCTGAACGCAAAACCAGAGAATGTGGAACGAGAATCTGAAATCATCGCTCAAGCCGGGCGCAAAGGCAAAGTAACGATCGCCACCAACATGGCAGGACGCGGCACCGACATCATTTTGGGCGGCAACTCTGATTACATGTCTCGCCTCAAAATCCGCGAATATTTCATGCCCAAGATTGTCCAACCGGATGACGATCAAGATTTTGGCGGCCGCGGCTTTGGCGATCAGCGAGACGGCGGACAGGGGTTTGGGGCTGGCAAAAAGGTGAAAACCTGGAAGGTACGATCGGACATTTACCCTACCGATCTGGCTCGCGAAACGGAACAGATGCTTAAAAGCGCAGTTTCTTTTGCCGTTCAACAATACGGGGAGCGCAGCTTACCGGAATTGGAAGCCGAAGATAAGATTGCAACTGCCGCAGAAAAAGCGCCGACCAACGATCCCGCTATTCAAAAGCTGCGAGAAGTGTATCGGTTGATTCGTCAAGAATATGATGCGTTTACCGAGCGTGAACACGAAGAAGTCGTTCAACTGGGCGGTCTGCATGTGATTGGCACAGAGCGCCATGAATCGCGGCGGATTGACAACCAACTGCGCGGACGAGCCGGAAGACAAGGCGACCCTGGTTCCACCAAATTTTTCCTTAGCTTGCAAGATAACCTGTTGCGGATTTTTGGCGGCGATCGCGTCGCTGGCTTGATGAATGCTTTCCGAGTCGAAGAAGACATGCCGATCGAATCGGGAATGCTGACGCGATCGCTCGAAGGGGCCCAAAAGAAAGTTGAAACCTATTACTACGACATTCGCAAGCAGGTGTTTGAGTATGACGAGGTGATGAATAATCAGCGTCGTGCAATTTATGCCGAGCGGCGGCGCGTGTTAGAGGGGCAGGATCTTAAAGAGCAGGTGGTCAAGTACGCCGAGCGCACGATGGATGATATCGTCGAGGCCTACATCAATCCTGAGCTGCCACCCGAAGAATGGGAACTCGACAAGCTGGTGAGCAAGGTGCAAGAGTTTGTGTATCTGCTGTCAGATCTCGATGCTAGTCAGCTAGAAGACATGTCGGTGGGTGAACTTAAGACCTTCTTACACGAGCAGGCACGAATTGCCTATGACCTCAAAGAAGCGGAAGTTGATCAGATTCAAGCGGGTCTGATGCGGGAGGCAGAACGGTTCTTTATCTTGAATCGAATCGATACCCTCTGGCGCGAACACCTACAACAAATGGATGCGCTCCGCGAGTCGGTGGGCCTGCGCGGTTACGGTCAAAAAGATCCGCTGATCGAGTACAAGAGTGAAGGTTACGAACTGTTTTTGGAGATGATGATCAACATTCGTCGGGATGTAGTCTACTCGCTGTTCCAGTTTCAGCCTCAGCCACAACCTGCGGTCGGCGCAACGTCTGAGATGATTTAGCGTTGTTCAATTCTTTCTACTTGAGATCCCTGGCTTTCAAAAGGTCGGGGATTTTTGCATTTTGGGGTTAAGCGAGTGTGAGCGTCTGTTGGTTGGTTCATCAACTTTAACCACAACTTACTGCCAGATCAACAGGTAGTTTTTGATGGTGTTGATTAATTAGACTGATGCTTTAAGGCTTGTAAAATAACGTGAATTCGATGGAGTTTTCTCGCTTCGTTATTGGGCACTTCTGCCCCCCAACCCCCCAATTTTGGGGGACTTTGAGACAATATTTCTCGTTCAAAGTCCCTCACTGGTGGGGGATTTAGGGGGCTGGCCGGATTAGTAACCGTAGCGAAAGACTTCATCGAATTCACGTTAAAATAAGCGTTCCTTCCACTTAAATAGAACTGTTGAGTCGGTGAAACAATTTTTCATGCAGCAGACACCAAAAGTTACGCTTGCCTCAAATGAATCTCTTAGCCGCGCTCATCTCGTTCGGGCGTTGGAGACGGTGCAGGATGGCATTGTCGTGTCTTTGTGCGTCGGACTGTTCTGTGTAATGGTGATTCAGCTTCGGGCGATGTTTATTTCATTGTTGCCGCCGTTGCACTTCAAAGAAGTTACGTCAGATATTTTGTTTTTGTTGATTTTGGTTGAGTTATTTCGACTGTTGATTATTTACTTACAAGAACAGCGCGTTTCGATCAGCGTGGCCGTTGAGGTGGCGATCGTCTCTGTGTTGCGAGAAGTGATTGTCAGAGGCGTTTTAGAAGTGCAGTGGACGCAGGTTTTAGCCACTTGTGCATTCTTAATGGTGATGGGATTACTGCTAGTCGTTCGCGTTTGGTTGCCGCCAACTTTTAGTGGTGTTGACCCCGAAAAGCGAATTTTTGAAAGCTACCAATCCAAGGAAAAGCTAACGATGAATGGGCATTAGAAAGCAGTAAATTGGCTAACGGATTGGCTATTTTGATCTCATCCGTTGTCGCTGAATCTAAACTACTTTCTGAATAGATTAACAGGATTTAATTGGACTTGAAATTTAGAAGACGTAGCAAATTTACCATATAGCTTGATATGGTTTGATCCAGTTCAAATAGTTTTCTAAGCGATCGCTCACCTCTAAAACTGATCTATCCAAAAGCTTGTCTAAAAATAAGTTGTTCTTTGTTTAGACAAATAATTAGATCGGTCTGATAAATCGACCCATACTCTTTGGGCACGTCAAATTCTTCTAAATCAAAGCTCAAGAGAATTAACGGATTCATCACTCAAATTCCGCTTGGCATACTATACTATTGCGGTGTCAATTTCAGGCGAGTCAGATGGCAGACAACAAAGACCAGCAGCATCCCTTGTGGAATAACGATCGCCAGGTCGTCGATACCCTTCTAAATGGCGAACCTAATGAGTACAATCTGTCAGAGTTAGCCCGCTTGAGAATGCGCTACAACGATTTTCCGGGTGCGAGAGACATCAAATCTGACCTCGATAATATCCTCAAAAAGTGGCAACTGACCGAAGAAAAGCTCTATGAAAAAACTCGCCAGATTCATGAGATTGGGCAGGTTTATAAAGGGCGTGGAGTTAAGCGAGATGACTGGAGTTAGCTAGAAAAACCTGGAATCAGTAACCAGGATGTATTCTCAGCTAAAATGTAAATTCCTAAACCAATGAGAACGATCGTCCCCAACACAGAGCTATAGCGGGTCAAAATGGGCGCGATCACTTGATGGCTTGAAAGCCAATCTGCAACCAAACACCACACACCCACACAAGCAAAGAATACGCTGAGAATTACACTTAAACTTGCGAAATTTTGGCTGGCAAATAGTGAAATGTAGATGCCAATATTATCGCCGCCATTCGCTAAAGTCACCGCCGCAACGCTGAAAACTTGGGGACTGACAAGGCGATTGCTCAAACGCTTTTGATTCAAATTGTCCAGAAGGTTTACCGTTTGTACTTCATGATCTTCTGACCAAATTAAACGGCGAATTCCAAGCGCGATCGGTACAAATCCCAACAGTCCAATCACAGGTTTAGAAATCAACAATCCGCTAAAAAACCCAGGCAGACTGAGAAGTACGATTGCCACAAATCCTAAATACTGCCCCACATAAATATCTCGTCTATGAAAAGCTACATTCACTTGAGCAAAAAGCAACATCAAAATCAGCAAATCATCAATGTTGGTTGCAACAAATGCAGCAATTCCAGTTGAAGCAGACGAGAGAATCCAGGACATTTCAATGAATTAGTTCCTCGCTAGTTTTGAGGTGGAGTTGGATGGGGGAGGCGATTAGATTGAGGAAGAGGTTGAGCCGGAGCGTTTAAGTTAGATGAACGGGGAGCGATCGCTTTCAAAACTTCTGGGTTGACCTGAGTTTGAGCTTGAGGCGGATTCGCCAAAATCTGAGCAACTTGCGCCTGTTGCTGTAACTGTTGTGTCGAAGAGACTAACCCACTCAATCCGTTGATTAAATTCCGCAAATTGTCTCGCAAGGCTGGGTCGCCCGTCAACTCGTCCAAATCGGCTGAAATCTTTTGAGCATTCTGAAACGTCGCCCTCGCCGATTCTAGCGTCTGTTGCAAAACCGTCAGATTAGAAGGATTATTTAACGCGACGGTGACATCCTTGAGGTTAGTCGAAGCCTGAGCCGCGTTGGCTGAGAGAACTTCTAAATTACGAATCAATTCACCCTGTCCAACCCGATCGAGCGTCGGCCCCAATCGAGCGATCGTCACTCTCAACTGACCACTCGTTTGATTCAAATTGTCCAGCGTCGAAACCAGCGTCGCCCGATTAGCCGTCACCAAACTATTCACTTGCCCCGCCGTCAAATTAAGCTGCTCTGCCGCACTGCCGATCGACGCTGCCGTTTTGGAGAAGGTTGCCACCTCGCCTCTAGCCGACCTGACCAATCCCGTGACTTCCTTACTCAATGTGGCAATCTCCGCCGCCGCATCACTCGAATTTTTGGTCAGCGTATTGATATTCCCGGTAAACTGCGGATTGCTGTAGACATCGGCAAACTTAATCGTCGCCCTCAATAGCTCATCGGTACTGATGCCCAGCGCCCCACTCAGCCGCGATCCTTCACAGAGAATTAGTTCTCGATTGCAGTCTTTATCCAACGGTTTTGCCGCGATCGCCCCTTCTGGTAAAGGTTTACGAGGCACAATATCCAACACGGTTTCGCCCAGTAACCCTGACTGATTCACCGTCACTTCTGAATCGCGAGGAATGATCAAATCAGCAGGCGCGATCGCCATTTCTACAGCCACCCCATTAGGGCCAGGCGCGAGACGAGAAATCCGACCCACGGTCACCCCTCGATAGCGCACAGGTGAACCCGATTGAACGCCCCCGATCGTCGCAAAATCCACCGTTACCGCAAAACTGCGATTCCCCGGATTCATCCCCCGAACCCACATCACCAGGCCGACAAACAGCCCAACTCCCGCCAAAATAAACAGTCCCACAGAGCCTTCTCGAACCGTTCGCGATCGCAAAGCAAGATTCCTCCCAGGAAATCGCATAGTCTCTACCCAGTCACTTGTATTGGCCCTTCCACACTGCCGCTAAAAAACTGCCGAATCAGCGGATTATCTGTGGTATCAATCTCGTGAACTTTCCCCTGCCATTGAATTTTGCCGTGATGGAGAAACACAACTCGATCAGCCGTGCGGCGAATCGTGCTTTGCTGGTGTGTCACCATTACATAACTCTGACAGCCCCCCTGAATGCGCTGTAGATGCCTGACGAGATCTTCAATCACCGTAGAGGCGATCGGGTCGAGTCCCGCAGTTGGCTCATCGTAGAGTAACATGTCTGGCGTATCGTCCGGGTTATCTGGATTAGCCATAATCGCCCGCGCAAAGCTGACCCGCTTTCTCATGCCCCCCGAAAGCTCCGCAGGATATTGCCGACGAATATCAGCCAGCCCAACCATCTCCAATCGTTGAGAGACCAGTTCTCGAATCCGACGACGCGGTAGGCGAGAGTGTTGGTAGAGCAGGAACCCGACATTCTCCTCGACGGTCAAAGAGTCAAACAAAGCGGCCTGCTGGAAGACCATGCCAATATTGAGCGTCCCGACCTCATCTTCGAGCAATCCCTGGCGCAGTCTGCCCCCGATATAAACTTCACCCGCATCAGGAGCCAATAGCCCAGCAATAATTCTTAGCACCGTAGACTTGCCAGTGCCCGAAGGGCCAATAATTGCCAGCGCCTCACCCCGATAAATCGTCAAATCTGCGTGATCCAGGACAACATTTTGCCCAAAGGTCTTACAGATTCCCTTAAGTTCGACCAGCGGCTCAACCATTTGCTTGAGAATTAGAACAGGGTAGGGGAAGGGAGGAGGGAGGAGGGAGGAGGGAGGAAAGAAATTGACTCTATTGGTAGGAATGTCGATATCTCTGACTTCGATTTTGATAGATTGCGATCGCCTGTTTGAAGTTTTGCTTAAGCAGCCCGAAATTTGAAGCGCAAACGGCGATCGCCCGCGATGATCACTCTAGCTCTCGCTGTTACGACTCTACCAGAATCATCTACTCTCCTGCCTTCCGCCAAAAGCACACTTTCTCTCCTCCCTCATCCCTCATCCCTCACCCCTCATCCCTCACCCCTCTGTCTTTCCTCTTCTCAACTTGAGTTATCCTGCTGCTAAAGGTAAGGTTCATCATTGATGCAGTCAGCCCCTATCTTCTGTTCCTGGTGTAGAGCGTAATGACAACAAACAGCTTAATTAAACAGGCAATGCGGACGTTTCGGCAGGAATCCCGCCATTTTACGCCCTTCTGGTTAGGGCAATGGTTTAAGTGGCTGGCTCCGGGCTTGCTGGTCAAACGGTGGATGTTGATCAGTGCGGGAGGAGTCTTGCTGGTGAGTTTGGGGTTGGCGATTTGGGTCAAGCTGACACCCGTTTTTTATCTGACTCAGTTTGCAGGAGATTTGTTAGAAACCATTACGCGATCGGTGCCCAGCTATATCAGTGGCCCGCTGGTATTGGTGACTGGCATCTTGCTGATCCTCTGGGGGCAGACCCGGACGTTTGGTGCTATTACCGAAGTGCTGATGCCCGATCGCAGTGAAGAACTGGTCGATGTGTTGCTTACGGCTCGTCGGCTCAATCGCGGGCCCAGAATCGTGGCGATCGGCGGTGGAACGGGCCTGTCTACGCTCTTACGAGGACTCAAACGATCGAGCGGCAATATTACAGCGATCGTCACCGTAGCGGATGATGGTGGCTCGTCGGGGCGATTGCGTCGAGAGATTGGGGTTTTGCCTCCTGGCGACATTCGCAACTGTATCGCAGCCCTGGCCGACGAAGAAAAACTGCTCACAGAATTGTTTCAATACCGCTTTAAAGCCGGAGATGGATTGGTCGGTCACAGCTTTGGGAATCTATTTCTCACGGTTTTGAGCGAGATTACCGGAGATTTTGAGCAAGCCATTACCGCAAGTTCCAAAGTATTAGCCGTGCGCGGTCAGGTCTTACCCGCCACCCTCAGCGATGTGAAACTCTGGGCAGAATTGGCAGACGGGCGACGCATCGAAGGCGAATCGAGCATCACAGAAGCGGGCGGCAAGATTGTTAAAATCGGCTGCACCCCTCCCAACCCGCCGGCCGTCCCCAGAGCCTTAGACGCGATTTATAAAGCCGACTATATTATCATCGGGCCGGGCAGCCTCTACACCAGCGTCATTCCTAACCTGCTGGCTCCCGAAATTGCAGCGGCGATCGACCAGCGTGAAGTCCCCTGTGTTTACGTCTGCAACATCATGACTCAGCCTGGGGAAACCGATGGCTACAGTGTGGCAGATCACATTCGAGCGATCGATGCCGCCTGTGGAAAGCAGCTATTTGATGCCGTTCTGGTACAAAAACAGTCTCCATCGCCCAAAGCGCTGATTCGATACGCTGAGGAACTCTCTCACCCGGTGGCGCTCGATCGCGATGCAGTGATGCAGTTAGGTCGTCGCATTATTCGAGCCAATGTGATGGATGAAGATGAAGAAACCGGATTGGTAAGACACGATTCTGAGCAGTTGGCGAGAGTTTTGTTGCGCTGGTATGGCAGGGTGAGAGAAGGGGGATGAGGATAGAGAGCGGAGGATAGAGAGCGGAGGACAGAGGGCGGAGGACAGAGGGCGGAGGGATGAGTCAAGATTTTGTGACTTCTCAGGTGATTTTTTTGGCGGATGCGGAGTCCACTCGTCGGTTGGGGGTGCAGTTGGGACAGAGGCTCTCGGCTGGGGACGTGTTGTTGTTAGAGGGAGATTTGGGGAGCGGTAAAACGACACTGGTGCAGGGGATCGGGGAAGGATTGGGCGTGGATGAAGCGATCGACAGTCCAACTTTTACCCTGGTCAATGAATACTTGAGCGGACGGGTGCCTCTCTATCACTTAGATCTCTATCGTCTCAACTCGGTAGAAGCCGCTGAAATGTGCCCGGAGATCTATTGGGAAGGGGTCGAAGTAAAACCGGGGATCGTCGCGATCGAATGGTCAGAACGGCTTCCCTACCAGCCTGATCACTACCTGCAAATTAGCCTTGCCCATGATCCCCAGTCGGGTCGTCAGGCTCAACTCAGAGCGATCGACTCTAGAGGAACCGCGATCGCTGGTGAGTGGGCAAAATTGCTGAACCTCTGATTGGTCTGCTTAAAGCTCGCGTAATTCTAGCGCTCAGAATTATGAAGAACTACTGAAGTCATCCAGATGTCGTCTTTACTCCGTTTTCCTACGGATTCGGAAATTACCTGACTCGCTTTATTCTCTAGCTAGTGATGGGAGTCCCGTAACCACAGATATCAGGAGAGCGCCGTGAACTTAAGCGATAGGCCGTCCCTTCTCCCAGGGGTGGCAGGAGACGTATCGATTCAGTCTTTGTCTCAAGTATGGGCCAAACGCTATGTCGAAAAGCTGGCAGCGCAAGATCAGTATTTAGAACGAGTCTCAGAAAGAGGGGTGCGACGTGATCTGGCCCGCAATCTGTTGGAGACGCTGCGTCCGACGATCGCTCAAGCCTGGATCAAAACCGAAGCGCTTCTTGCGAGAGAAGTGGTCAGACATGAGATTGATTTTCACCTGATCAATCCGTGGGACATTGCCAAAGATGCGTATGACATCTACGAAAAAGCGCTGTCAGCATACGCAAATAACTTGTCCCCAGCGCGGCTCTCGGTTTTAGTCTCGGCTGATTTGGGCAAGATTCGCCATAAATACACGCACGTAGATCCACGGGTAATCGGCTTTGTGAGTATGCAATTTCACTACAGTGGGCAAATGCTGCTGTCGCTGCTTCCCAAATCACAGCAAATTGTTTTGACTGACTACTTCAAAGTGATCGATGACCATCTATACATGCCCTTACAGCGAGCTTATGGAATGGCGGCTCAACATGACTACGACTCTCCTGCACTGCAACTCGTGCAGACACTTTTACCTGTAAGCAGCGCGATCTCGCGAAAAATTGTCTCACGAGTTCTCAAGCTCTACCCTCGATATCAATGTCACACAGGTGCTCTCAACGAACTGTCAGTGCAGATTTCGAGCATTCGAGATGTGGAGATGTTTCAGGTTTATCTGTGGGTGTGCGTGCTAGAAAACAACATTAGCGCGATTCAGCAGGAATTATTTCCCCTCTGTGTGATGCTGTATCCGAGGCTCAAAGTCCGCTGGGAACTGGTGCGCCAACTAATTCACCTCCTGGGAGCAGAAGTGCGATCGTACCTCGAACCTTCTCAGGCTAAGTATTACGCTCCTTACTATCAAGCGCTCTGGTCGATGTTTTCTCCCGAAATTTTTCCAGATAGCGACGATGGGTAGCCGTCCAGTTTGAGTAGTGGAATTGAGTGGCGGACGGTCGAATGACTGCGAAATTCTGTCTAGCTCATCCATCAAATCGCAGTGCTTGTCCTCTCACTCCAGAATGGAACGTGCCGCGATCGTACACAATCTGCCCGCCGACGATCGTCACCTGGGCCCAACCCGTCAGATTCCACCCCTCAAAGGGACTCCAGCCACACTTCGTCTGTAGCTCCTCTCGCAAAACTGGATGGTAATTTTGCAAATCGACCAGCACTATATCGGCATCATAGCCGGGAGCGATCGCCCCTTTGTGAGGAATTTTGTACGCCTTGGCAACGGCCGTAGACATCCAATGAGCCACTTGGGCAACCGTACAGCGTTTTTGAACCGCCTGAGTCAGCATCAGCGCCAAAGATGTTTCGACTCCGGGCATTCCAGAAGGGGTGTTGGGATAAGCCTGCGCTTTCTCTTCTAACGTATGGGGCGCGTGGTCAGTGGCAATAAAGTCAATCACGCCATCAAGCAACGCCTGCCACAGCACTTGATTGTCGTGGGGCGATCGCAAAGGGGGATTCATCTGGGCCCAGGAACCAATTTTTTCGTAGGCGGCTGTATTCAACAACAAGTGTTGAGGGGTGACCTCGGCTGTCACCCAGGCAGGCTTGTCTTGCCGCAACAGGTCGGCTTCTTCTGCCGTGGATAGGTGGAGAATATGTAAGCGTCGCTGATATTTCTTGGACAGCTTTAACGCCAGCATCGTCGCATTCAGAGCAGCCTGATTGTCTTGAATCGTAGAGTGAATTGCGGGATCAGTGACATCGGCGAATTGGAGGCGGCGATCGCGAATTCTCGCCTGGTCTTCAGCATGAACGGCAATCAAGCGATCGCCTTTGGCGAAAATTGGCTCCAGTGACGTTTCTTCGTCCACCAGCAGATCGCCGTGCATCGATCCCATAAAAATTTTGATGCCACAGGCGGGATTGGCTTCGAGTAAATCCGGCAAATTTTGGGCTGTCGCTCCGATAAAGAACCCGTAGTTGACCAATGATTTTTCAGCAGCGCGTCTGAGTTTGTCGTCGAGAGTGGCTTGGGTCGTCGTCAGCGGTCGCGTGTTGGGCATCTCCAAAAAGGAGGTGATCCCCCCTCTCGCACAGGCCCGACTGGCGCTGGACAAATCTTCTTTATGCTCTAACCCTGGTTCGCGAAAATGTACCTGTGGGTCGATCGCTCCTGGCAACAAAGTTAACCCCGTCGCGTCTAGGATAGTAAAGGCTTCATCAGAAGGTAAGTCTGAACCAACCTGGACAATCTTCCCCCCTTGCGTCTGCACATCGCCCAGGAGAAACTCCCCATCTGGCAGCAAAATCTGGGCATTTTGGATCAGCAGAGATGAAGCAACCATGCGTCAAAAAGAACCATTTCTAAACGACTCGTAGAGATTTTGATTATAGGGAGAGATCAAGGTATTTGTGCGGATGACACCGTAAAAACTTTGTACAGTTAAGAGCTATCTGGGATACATCTTGTAGACTAGATGCACAGACATTCCCCTTGTTACACCCTCTTTTTTCCCTGGCACTGACACCCTGATGACTCGCATAGAGAACCCGGCACCTAAAGACAAATCTATGAATAAGGAAGACAATCCCTGGCTTGAGGGGCTAAAGACGATCGGACTCAGCGCGGTGCTGGCGATCGGCATTCGGCAGTTTGTGGCAGAAGCTCGCTACATTCCTTCTGGCTCAATGTTGCCCACGCTGCAAATCAACGATCGACTGATTGTAGACAAACTCAGCTATCGATTTAACAATCCCCAACGCGGCGATATTGTTGTCTTTTCACCCACTAGCACGCTTGAGAAGCAAAACTTTCATGATGCTTTTATCAAGCGAGTGATTGGGCTACCGGGCGATAAGGTGGAGGTCAAAAACGGTCGAGTTTTTATCAATGATCAGCCGATCGCCGAAAACTACATCGAAGAAGCGCCACAGTATAACTGGCGACCTGAAATGATTGGGCTACCTGAGCGGGTTCCTGCCGATTCTTATCTCGTGCTGGGTGACAATCGCAATAACAGCTATGACAGCCACTATTGGGGCTATGTGCCGCGTGAGAAAATCATCGGTCGCGCTGTGGTGCGTTTTTGGCCGCCCAATCGAATTGGAGAAATTACTCCAGAGCCAAACTATGGTAAGTAGGGCTTGAGATCCTACCGTGACTTACAATGGTGCGTCTCGTGTGGCTTAACCCTACGCGAAACGCACCAATTTTAACGTTGGCTCTTGCGGCGAGACGACAGCCAGTTAGCGGCTAACACACCTCCGATAAAGCCAAACAGGTGACCTTCCCAGGAGATGCCCATGCGGGTCGGCAGAACTCCCCAAATCAGTCCACCGTATAGCAAGCCAACTGCCGCAGAGATTGCGATCGCCAGGGCACTGCGTTCAAAATAAGCCCGCGAGAGCAGGAAGCCAAAGTAGCCAAACACCACTCCACTCGCGCCCAAATGAATGCCAGGGGAGCCAAACAGCCAAACTCCGATGCCACTGGCGAGAAGGGCGATCGCTGACACGGTAAAAAACTCTCTCACTGCCCGCAGCATGACAAACCAGCCCAAGGTGATAAACGGGACGGTATTGCTAATCAGATGACCAAATCCATTGTGCAAAAAGGGCGCAAACAAAATTCCCCGCAAGCCAATCTCGGTGCGAGGAATAATGCCAAAAAAGTTGAGTCTACCGCCGACAAAGACATCGGCAATTTCGATTAGCCACATCAGCCCAATTAGCCCACCTAGAATACCAACATGGGTTTTGAGGTCACGGCCGATCGTACTGGGGTCATTGGGGTCATTGCGGTACATGGTGGCTCCAGACTGTGTGGTGAAACACTTGATTTCCTTTCTAGCACAGACTTAAGGAAAGTTAGGGCATGAGGGCGAGGGAAGCGAAGAATTGGGCGTGCCTTGTGAGGTAAATTTGATGAAATCCTTTGCTTCGTTCTTTAGCATGTCTGCCTCCCAACCGCCAATTTGGGTGGACTTATGGACAAGCGTTTGGGTTCAAAGTCCGATTTAGGGAGCGAGTCGCGCTTTTTTGAGGCGATTTGATTCGTACCAGTCGGCGATTTGAGGAACCCAGGCTTGAAAGGGGGCCCAGAGATGTTCGCAGAGTTTTTGGGCTTCTAATTGAGCGTCGGCTTTCCAGCGCAGATCGACCAGGTGCATGAGCGATCGCACGTTGGCCGACATGACCCAATGCTGACGCACATCAAAGGGGATCAGTCCTCTGGCATGTTCTTCTGAAAAGCCTTCCAAAATTCTTTGCTGATAGCGGCGACAGGCTTCGAGGCACCATTCGATGTCTTGCTGACGCTGGTCTAATGTGTATTCGTATTTTTTGCCCTGGCGATCGCTATAAAATCCCAAAGGTCGCAAATAAAAGACTTCTTCGACCTCTCGCTTGCCTTCTACCACATCCACAATCCGTTGTCCTGTGTACCTGAAAGATTGGACATCAAAAGAGATTCCGACGCGATGAGTCCGAATTTGCTGCATGGTGCTGTGGGGAAACCAGCCGCAGTTGAGCACGATTTGCGGGTGTTCTAGTGGGCCGTAGTGACCGCGATTGCCTGCGAGGAGTTGTTTGACGATCACCTCACCGCATTTGGCTTCGTCGGGAAAGCGATCGCGCTCCTCCCAGACAAACCCTTCGGCGTAATCTTGGTGCATCGCTGCGTAGATCGTCTGCTGGGGATTGGGCGTTTGGGAAATGACTTCGACGGTGAAACGATCCATAGGAGGTGCGGCTTGAGAGAAGATTTCAGGTTCACTACCTTAGCGCTGATCGTCGCCCAAAACTCATTTTGATCGGTTAATTTTCGATTCGGTTTAGATTAATTTTTGTCCCCAACTTTAGCAAGATCGATTAAGCTGGCTGTGACCCCTCGATCGTTTCTGGTAAGGCTGTACCGTGCCCAAACGCATTTCTTTTCTCTCTGCCCTGACCATTTTTGGACTGTGGGCTGCCACTCAATCCGCTTTTGCCCAAGCGCTAGTGCCCCACGTCGTACAGCTTGATGCCACTAAGTTAGAGCAGCAAGGGATTGGTCTGATTCAAGAAGCGACGCAGCTTGCTCAGTTTCAGCAGTCCGAGTTGGCTCTGTCGAGAGCGCGGTTGGCGACGCAGATGGCTCCCAAACTTCCGGAGGCTTGGGCGGTTTTGGGTGGGCTGTATCTTCAGGTAAACCAGCCCGATAATGGAGTAGTGGCGCTCAAACGTGCTCAGACGCTAGATCCCAGAAATGCCAATATTTCGTTTGCGCTGGGTACTGCTTACTTTCAGCAGAAGAAGTACAGTGAAGCGATCGCTTCCATTCAGGCGGGTCTCAAGATTAAGCCAAATGTGCCCGGTGCGCTGTTTGATTTGGGCAATGCTCACTTGATGCAGCGTCAAAATGCTGAGGCGATCGCTAGCTACGAAAAAGCGGTGGCTCAAGATAGAAAGTATTGGCCTGCGATCAACAATATTGGCTTGATCAAGTACGAATCTGGCGACCTGGATGAGGCAATCAAGCGATGGCAGGCAGCAGCAGCGCTCGACCCTAAAGCGGCTGAACCGAGATTAGCGGCGGCGATCGGGCTGTACAAGAAAGGCGATCGTGACAAAGCCTTGGCGCTTGGCGAAGCGGCGATCCGATTGGACAGTCGATATAGTGATCTCACATTCCTGAAGGAAAATCTTTGGGGCGAAAAGCTGTTAGCGGATACTCAAAAGTTTTTTGCGGTGCCGAGAATTCAAGCGACGATCGTCCAGGCGGAAGCAGAACGCCCAAGGCAGCCGGGAAGAACCGAATAGCCGTTTGAGGTTAAGGATGATTCCTTGAGTTGAGATTGAGAGTGCAGTAGACTTTTGAAGGTTTTGTATCGATCGTAGTAAGGCGACGACAGTTTTGACGTGGGGGTGCAGAATGCGATCGAGGCAAGTCATGGTAAGTAAGCGATCGGGTCGTTCAAAGCGTAAGTCTTTTCCCTTGTCGATCGTGCTGTTGCCGTTGGTGATCTGGTTTGGGGTGAGGGCGGTTCGCATTTATTTTGAGCGGCCGCAGGCGATTCTGGTTTTGGGGGGTTCGACTTCAGAATTAGAGCGAGAAAAGTTCACGGCTGAGTTTGCGTTAGAGCATCCCAATTTGCCGATTTGGATTTCTTCGGGCAGCCCCAGAGATTATACAGAGCAAGTTTTTGTGGATGCAGGGGTCAATCTCAAACGGTTGAATCTCGACTATCAGGCGGTTGATACGGTGACGAATTTTACGACGATTGTCGATGAGCTTCAACAGCAGGGCGTTGAGAGTGTATATCTGGTGACTTCGGACTATCACATGCGCCGCGCTCAGATTGTGGGCGAAATTGTGTTGGGGAGTCGCGGCATTCAGGTCAAGCCGATCGCCGTTCCGTCTGACCAACCTCAAGAGCCGCTGTCTAAGGTGATTCGCGATGGGAGTCGAGCAATTTTGTGGGTGACAACGGGGCATACGGGAGCCGATTGGCATCGATCGCTGGCAGGTCATTAAGGGAGCCGCAAATTGAATTATCAACGACCCCCAGACTTCTATAGTTGTTCTATAGCTGAATGGTCTTTTTGTTGTGCAATTCCTCCAGGTGTATGAGTGAACCAGCGCCCATGACAATATCGAACTTCATTAGAGAACGTTGCACTTGATAGCCCGCTAACACGCGAATCACTTGATATTCAGTCGTCAAATCACTCGTGCCATCCCATTTGAGATAGGCCAGCTGACTTGATGCAATTTCACTCAATTGTTCAACAAACTCTTCAATACAATTTCTCACATCTGAGAGAATGCCAGAGGGCATGAAGATTAATCGATCTTGCAAATCCAAGGTAACGGTGACTTGATATCGTCTCACTAACGAGCATTGCAACTCAAAGCTAAACGAAACCGAGTCAGGAAGGTGTCTCCTAACGGCCATGTTGTTTTATCCTCTCTATTTAGTTCAAAGAGGATAGGAACGCTGACGGCTCAAACGTTCCCCCATCGTATGAAGTGTATGCAGGATCTTGATTCCAACCTTTCAAGATCCCATCGCAAAGCAGACGTAGTACAATCATGAACGCCTCCGAAGTTAGTGCAATTAACTTAGGTGGAAGTCCTCGGAGATTTGATCTCGTAAATCAGATTTCCGGGGCGTGATCTCCACCTGCGGACATCTTACACAGATTTTTGATTTTTTGGAATACCCCATTTTTTGGAGAAACGTTAATCAGGCATTTGGGAATCGACTCGTTCCTTGTACCTGCCGTTTTAGTCAAGACACAGAGCGCCTGGTTTTGAGTAGAGGCAGAAACTTGCTCCGAGACTGCCAGATGACTAAGAAAAGCTTCAATGTCTATAGTGTTTCAGACGAATGGCATCACGAACTTGGTCAAGCAGTTTTTTAGGGGCGCGGTTCCATAAAAGATTCTCGGAGAAGTTAGATAGTATCAAAGTACTAAATATCACCGTAATCAACTACAAAGATTTCTTGAAGTTATCGAATTATTTCCTAGCCCAAAGATATTAGAATGTTGAGGCAAGCGTAATTCTGCCTAACTCTCCAATTTCGGGGTGTTATGCAGAGCCTTGTCTGCCCTAATCTCAAGTTTGGAGAGTTAGACAGAGAGTTTTCAGCCTAATCGCCAAATTTGGAGGGTTAGCCAGACAACTTTCAGTCTAATC
>NZ_JBJPHU010000267.1:0-1797 GCF_052939515.1 Phormidesmis sp. 146-33 | reverse complement strand
ACTCACGGTTCGCCCATTTTTGAGCAAGGTCAGCAGATTGAGCTAAAGTTTGGCAATGAGCCATCCCGTCAGCATCACAACCGAACGAGTAGATGACATTCCCTTACTGCTAGCCCAGTTAGAGCGCATGGGGGTGCAAGCCCTGCTGGATGAACACTTCCCACAGCACGGCAATTGGCAGGGAGTGAGTTTAGGCACCGTTGCTGTGGTCTGGCTGAGTCACATCTTGTCGCAAGCGGATCCATCGGTTGAACCAGGTACAAGGATGGGTAGAGCATCATCTTGAGACGCTTGGAGGCAGTTTAGGACAGGAGATTCGAGCACTCGATTGGAGTGATGATCGCTTAGAAGGGGTGTTGCGATATTTGAGCGATGATGGCGACTGGCGGCAGTGTGAGGCAAGCCTGACGCAGCGACAGATTCAAGTGTATGACCTGCGCCCAGAGCGGGTTCGACTCGATAGTACAACCACCAGTGGATTTTGGAGTGCGAGCGAAGATGGACTGTTTCAACGCGGACATAGCAAAGACCCTCGACCGGACTTGTGCCAACTTAAACTGATGATGGCGAGCTTAGACCCATTGGGATTGCCGATTGTGAGTGAGATTGTCGCAGGCAACGCGGCAGATGACCCATTGTATGCCCCGGCAGTTGAACAAGTTAGACAAACGCTCAACGTGACTGGACTGATGTATGTGGGCGATTGTAAGATGAGTAGCTTGAACACAAGATATCTGATTGCGTCGGGGGGCGATTACTATTTGTGTCCATTGTCGAAAATGCAGGTAAGTGATGCCCAGATGCAGGAGTATCTGAGTCTTGTCCAAGCCAAACAGGTCGGATTAGAGCCGACCTACTATGATTATGCAAATGGTACAACCACGCTGATTGCTGAGGGCTATGAACAAGAGTCCGTCTGCGCAATGCCAGTCGAGAAAACAGAATGGACTTGGACAGAGCGCCGCTTGGTTGTGTACTCGATAGCTCACGGCAATGCCCAAAAGCAAGCTTTGCAAGCTCGAATTGACCAAGCACAGTCTGAGTTAGCAGCACTGAATCAACCGGGTCGCGGCAAGAAACCGTTTGGCGACCTCGAAAGTTTGACCGAGGCGACCGAGCGAATTATCGCCAAGCATCGCGTCACGTCTCTGTTTGCGTTGAACTATCCAGTACAAATCACCCAAGTTGCACAACGAAACTATGGCAATAGACCGGCACAGGTCGTTGAGCAACGCCGATTTCAAGTAGACTTTACGCTCGACCTCACAGCGGTTGAGCAACAAATGCAGCAACTCGGTTGGCGAGTCTATGCCACGAATCAGCCTCAAGCGGACTTATCGCTATCTCAGGCAGTCATCGCTTATCGACAGGAGTATGTGATTGAGCAGCAGTTTGGTCGGCTCAAAGGGCAGCCCCTCTCACTCAAGCCGATGTTCCTGCAACGCGAAGACCATATCAAAGGATTAATCAGACTCCTTTCTATCGGACTGCAACTCTTGACCTTAGTTGAGTTTCAGGTGCGTCGCTCCCTAGCACTCGAACAGGCAGAGTTAGCGGGGCTATATGCAGGCAATCCCAAGCGGTCTACTGCTCAACCCACCGCAGAAAAAGTGCTGGAGAGTTTCAAGGAAATCACGCTCGTTCTGATTCATGCTAAAGGAGAGGTCTATGTTGATCTCTCCAGTCTGAATCTGCTTCAGCAACGAGTGTTGCAGTTGATGAATTTCTCAATAGAAATTTATACTCGCTTGGGTCCGCAATCTGACGACCCTCCCTGAAAATGAGCGAACCGTGAGT
>NZ_JBJPHU010000060.1:0-39882 GCF_052939515.1 Phormidesmis sp. 146-33 | reverse complement strand
CGTAGACTAATTGATGCTGCTGGACACGCCGTTTGCCCTCAAACAGAGACGAAACGACCGTAACCTGGTAATGGTCTCCACCGCCTGTCAGATCTTGCACCTGCACCTGAGCATCCGGCAAACCAGACTTGATCATTGCTTCAACCTGATCGGGGCTAATCATCCAGTCTCCTTTGGGTACTGCAACGCGATTCTTTTAGTCTAACTGTTTGGGGTGCTTCCTTTGGTGAATCAGACGTTAACGATCGCTCACCACCCGCTTGATAAAGTCTCGAATCACATTCAAATTTTCTGGCTGGTCAAACTCAGCTTCTACATGGTTGTGTCCGGCATTGGGGATCAGCAGCAGTTGTTTCGCCTGGGGAGCGGCATCGTAAAGGGTTTGCGCCATTGAGACGGGAACGAGCGCATCAGCCGTGCCGTGAATGAAGAGCGTGGGCATTTTGAGCCATCGTACCTTGCCAAGCGAGTCAAATCTTTGGGTGAGAATCTGAGCGATCGGAAGCAGCCGAAATTTCCAATCCTGGGCGGCCATTTGTTGCATTGAGGTGAAGGTGCTGGAGACGATCAATCCTGCGAGGTTTGGAGTTTGGCTGGCGAACTGGATGGCGATCGCACCTCCGAGCGAATGACCGTACACGACAATTTTTTTAGGAGAAATTCGCCGTTCTCGGACAAGGTAATCCCAGGAGACTTGAGCATCTTGATAAACCGTTGTCTCCGAGGGAAAGCTGCCCTGACTGCGCCCATAGCCCCGATAGTCAATCAATAAAACCGACAAGCCCAATTCATAAAAGCGTTTAGCCTTGACTTCGACTGTGATATTGCCGCCGTTGCCGTGTAGATAGAGCAGCGTGGCGAGAGGGCGATCGTGTCCAATCCACCAGCCATGAATGCGCTCGACGTTGCCATTTCCCACGGTGACAGGTAGCCAGACTTCTTGATAAGGCAAATTGAGGGCGGCTAGATTTTTGTAATCGCGATCGGAAGGAGCAAAGATGAGACGACTCTGTGCAAAGAATAAAACGAGGCAAATGGTCAGATAAGCGATCGCCAAAAACTTGCCAAGATGCAACATTTTGTGGAGATTGAACAACGGTCTGTATTCCTCGCCTGAGAATTACTCAATTTAACAATAGGCGAGTTTGATGAAGTTTTTTCGCTTTGGTGTTTGGTGCCTCTGCCCCCACCCCCAAACTTTTGGATAAGATCTTTGGTTCATAGTTTCTTGACAACTCCCCTGCCTGAAGGCGAGGGGATTCTTGGTTCGTCAGGATAGCTCATGCTACTTGCCCTCCCCAAAATTCACTGCGATGTGCCCCACCGCTGTATATCCACGTTGCAAAACGACTTGTGCGGCCGCGACATCTCGATTCGTTTCATACCCACACTCAGGGCACTTGTGCATCCGTTCAGACAACTCCTTCTTGCCTGTATGCGTTTGGCATCTTGGGCAGGTTTGGCTCGTTCTGTTTGGATCGACCTTGGCAAAGTACGATCCTCGCTTGAAGCAGACATGACTCAAGATATTGAGGAACTGCCCAAAGCCTGCATCCAGAGTGTGTTTGCATAACATTCCGGCTGACATTGCTTTGAGGTTCAAGTCTTCAGCAAATATCGTTTGCCCTTGGTCGCACAAATGATGAGCGGTCTTAAAATGGAAATCTTTGCGACTGTTCGAGACGGTTTCGTGGTGTTTAGCAATTCGATGCTGGAGTTGACGAAACTTTCTAGACCCTTTTTTCTTACGCTTGAGTTGACGTTGCAGCAATTTCAGCTTGCTTTGTCCATCCACAAAGAATCGAGGTCTGTCCATCAATTCACCATCAGACGTTGCCAGAAAATGTTCTAACCCTAAATCAATGCCTAATCCATGCCCGCAAAGCGATGCTTGAGGCACGTCAACATCACATTGCAGAGTGAGCATCGCGTAGTAGCCAGATGCCCGTCTCACAACGCGAATCTGCTTGACCTCAAAGCCATCAGGAATGGGGCGCGACAGGTGCATTTTGACGGGGCCGACCTTGGGTAGATTGACCCAATCAGCACCATCAAATCGTTTGACAGACTCTAGATTCAATTGCGGGAACACAAAGGAGCGCATCCGTTTTTTGAATCTAGGGAAGCCATGAAAGCGATCCCACATCGCCACAAATGCTGCCTCTAGTTGCCGCAACACCTGCTGCAAGACATGAGTGTGAGGCAGTTTCAGTTCAGGAATTGATTTCTTTGCGTCTGCCAGTGTTTTGCACTGACGCGCAAAGGTTGGGCGTGGCGCATCGGCAGGGATGATGTACTCCTGCTTGAGGCTGCATGAGTTGATATCACACTTGCGAGAATTAACCCAATCCTTGCGTTCTCGCAGTGCAAAGTTGTAGACCTTGCGGCAAATGATGAGCCACTGGTCGAAGGTTTCGCGCTGCGCGTCGGTCGGAATGAGTTTGTACTCGTAGGTTAAATTCAACATGCAATGATTATGCCACGAGCCTGAATAACCCTCTTGAATCACTTTGGAGAAATTAAACTGGCTTCTAACTGCTGAAAACTTTATCTAATAACGGGTCTAGCATTCACACTTTATTGACTACTCTCGCGAAGGAATAGAAACGAATTGTGAATGCTAAAACGCTTGCTGGAAAAAGGTTGCATCGTTTTTTAGCAATTTTACTTCTTCTAAAGTGACATAAGAGGGATAAATAGTATTGCATTTATTCAAATTCCTCGACGAAGCTTTTGATTCTGTTTTGCTAAGGCTTGAGAGCTGTCCTCCGCTTCGCTAAAGGACGGGGCTTGCACCCATTTTCTTGGTCACTGATGGGGAATTTGTGGAACAGTCCGACTCTGTAACTAACGCAAAGACTTTCGTGGAATTCACACGATTTCACTCAACTCATTCAAGGGCATCAAACTATGAACCTCATGAATCGTTTCATTCATCACAGAGTAAATCGTCGAAGCGCACTGCTACTGATGCGATCGGTGGCCACTGCTCTCCTCGTGGGCTGTTTACCTAGAAAAATCAGCGCTGCCTCATCTCAAACGACACCCGGCTGTGTTGTGCGCCCTCAGCAAACCGAAGGCCCATATTTTGTTGACGAAAAGCTGAATCGATCGGACATTCGCTCAGATTCTAAAACTGGTTTGGTCAGAGCGGGAGTTCCCCTTCGCTTAAACTTGCGCGTGACTCAGGTGAGCGATCAGCTTTGTACCCCAGTCAAAGGCGCGATCGTCGATATTTGGCACTGTGATGCTTCGGGCATTTATTCAGATGTGAGCGATCCTCGTTTCGATACAAAAGGACAAAACTTTTTGCGAGGCTATCAAACCACCGATGCAAGTGGAAACGTTCAATTTTTGACGATTTATCCAGGGTGGTATCCAGGTCGAACGGTACATATTCACTTCAAAATTCGCACCGCTTCTGAGCAGAGCCAGGAATTCACGTCACAACTGTACTTTGATGATGCGATTAGCGATCGAGTTTATGCCCAGGAACCTTATGCCGAAAAGGGGGCGCGATCGGTCAGAAACGATCGAGATGGCATCTTTCAGCAAGGGGGAACTCAACTCCTGCTATCGCTTTCTCCGATCGATCAAGGCTATGCGGCAACCTTCGAGCTTGGGCTGCAAAAAACCTCATAGCCTTGGGGCATTCATCTAACGAATACGTTTTTGCCACTCTGCGATCGCCTTCTGAGCCTCCGCATACACCTGGGGACGCTCTTTAGGAACCAATTGTGCCGCCGCGATCGCTTGTCTAAAAGATTTCTCAGCCGCCCGTTTTCTAGCAATCTCTAGAATGTCTCGACTCCAACGATCGATATCCTGTTGGGCTTGATCGTAAAGCGGATCGCCCGGAGGAATGCGCTGGGCCCGCTCGATCGCTTTGTTGGCATCCGAGGCTAAGGTGGGCTTGATCAGCGATCGGGCTTCATTCAACAGCGCTTGAGAATTTTGAGGCTGAGAGGGCGGTGCGATCGTCGGCTTGGCAGTCGGAGAGGCAGTCGCTTTTGCAGGCGTTATGGCAACAGGTTTTGGCTTGGTCGTCGGCTTGGTCGTTGGCTTAGGAGATTGGCCACCGGGAGTAGTCAGTTGAGTAGATTTGGGCGTGACGGATGGAGAAGGATTGTTTGCGGTCTGCTGCCCTGTAAACGTTTGCCAATTGCGAAACAGCACCCCCAACAACAACAGCAGCAAAACCGCCCCACCCCCAAAGAGAATTCGCTCCCAAAACATCTGATCTGGGGCAGGCTCAGCAGGAATTGATCTCTTCGAGTTACCCGCAAGGGGTCGCTGCTCGGTCGGCAGTTGGGGCGAATTAACCTGGTAATGGTCTCCACCGCCTTTCAGAACTTGCACCTGCACCTCGATCGCCAGATTAGGTTCAGCGTCCGAAAAGACTGGCTCCTCTAGTTCGAGATCGGGGACTGGGGGCGCTGGCAATTCGTCTGGCAGATCGTCAAACGGGTCGCGGTAGGCATTGATCGGCGCAGCGGGTTCTAAATTGGGTTCTAAATTGGGATTGGTAGAAGCCACGTCATCGTCGGGCAGCGGCGGCACAAAAAAATCAGCTTCGAGATCAAACGGATTGCTCTCAACATCATTCCAGGCTTCCATTTCTGCCCAATCGACAGGGGTCGTGACTTGATAAAGCTGATCAGGTGAACTGACCGCCAGAACGGGATCTTGAGGGGGACGATCGTGATGATCACACAATTCGGGTAGCCGCTCTTTGAGAAAATCCTCTAGATTAGCCAGGGTTGAACATTGATGCGATCGCAGCGCTTCGAGCAGTGCCGCTGTAAATAAGCCGTGTCCCAATGTCGATGACTCGTGAGAAAACTGTTCTGGCTGAGACGAGAAAAGAGTTGGAATCCGAGACCCATTGGCCAATTCTGTCGTCTGAATGCCAAACTTTTCGCCCGACACGGCCGCCTGACTGCGATTGACATCCAGCAAAACTAGAATGCGATCAGTGGGCAAATTTTTCAAACTGTCGTAGAGCGATCGCAACGGAATTCCTGTCTCAGGCACATTCACCGGATCGGCTTCGATCGGCATCAAATAATCCTGACCCTGCCAGCAAACCCCGTAGCCACTGAAGAAAACCCACAACCAATCATCGGGCTGCACCAGATCTTTTTTGAGATAGTCTAGCCAGCCTTGCAGATTGCCCCGACTCGGATAGGTCGATCGGTTGAGCACTTCGGGCGAAGTATCGGTAAACAAAAGACAGCGATCGGGCAAAAACCCTGCCTCGCTAACCAAACACTCGCACAACTCCTGTGCATCCTGTTGGGCAAACTGTAAAGGCTGAAGAAACTGATAGTGGTCGATCCCAACTGCAACTGCCCAGTGATTGGTCATTACAGACACCTCAAACGAATTAGCAAATCTCACGTTTAGAACGCCGTGCAAACATAATAAGAAAAATCTGCTTTCCTGGAACTAATATTTTGGCAAGCGTGGGGAAGTTTGAAGTTTGAGTGTTGAATTTTGAGTTAAAAGTAAAAAGTTCTCAGACCAAGAATTCAAAACTCCCAAGCTTTAAAGTCTCAATCCCTACTCACCCCTTTAGAGGAGTCACTGAAATGATTGTCGATCGCCTGCTTAAGTTCCAATTTCGGCGCATTTTTTCGCTCGGCACCTCTGCAACCGGGCTGGCGATCTGGCTGGGGGGCGGTGGACTGTGGATGATCAACGCTGCGATCGTTCCGCAACAGGTTCGAGCCTATGAGACACGGGTGGATGTGGGACTCGATCGCTTACCCAATGAAACCTACCAAACTTTGGTGCAGCGAGCCGAACAGGTCGCCAGAGCAGCGGCCCAGAGGAGCTTCGATCGCGATATTCTCATCAGTCAGGTTTCTGTGATTGTCATTGGGCGCAATCAGGGGGCAGAAGCTCCGATTTTGACGCTGGATGTCAGCCGAGTTGAGTGGAAAAACCGCCCCGATACGCGACGTTGGGCGACTTATTACAGAACAGCTCCAGCGTTGTTAGGGTTTGATGGCTCCACGCCGACGGTCTTTAGTCCTCCAGCCCAACCTGTCCCTGCACCAGTGACCGCCCCAGTCCCCCCACCTGTTCAGGCTGTCCCAAGCACTCCTCAATCTCCGGTGCCGCCAGGGGTCACACCTCCAACCCAACGAGCAACACCCCCCGCGCAGACGACGGACGAGAATGGGAATACGGATGAGGTGGAGCAGCCGGAGGATGAGGAGCAGTAAGGGGGAGGAGGGAGGAGGGAGGAGGGAGGAGGGAGGATTAGACAAAAGTTCTGAAGCGCTTGTGTGTCGATGAAGCTGGCGATCGATTCGTGGGCATCAAGATTTAACAGTTCTCTAACAATCTTCCTTGACTCTCTAGCCTACTGGAGACTTGACAATAGGAGTCAGCAGATCGGTTTTCTCCGCACTACTTTTCTCCGCATTACTTTTCTCCACATTACTGAAGCTCAAATCCTCATGACTCTTCAACTGACTGTTCCTAATATGGCCTGTTCCGCGTGTGTTACGACGATTACTGAGGCGATCGCTCATATTGATGCTACTGCGACCGTCGAAGCTGACCCCAAAACCAAACAGGTCAAAGTCGAAACTCAACAGCCTGAAACAGCGATTAAAGCGGCGATCGTAGCAGCAGGCTACACCGTTACTCCGTAGTTCCATTTCAACCTAAAACTGAATCTGAGCAAACTCATGGAAACCGTTACACTCAAGCTGCAAGGGATGAGTTGTGCTGCTTGTGCCAGCCAGATCGAATCGGCCATTCGAGTGGTTTCGGGGGTCAGCGTCGCGACGGTTAACTTTGGAATTGAGCAGGCGATCGTCACCTATGATCCTCAAAAAACCGATATAGAAAGCATTCAAAAATCTGTCAGCGAGGCGGGCTATTCTGCGTTTCCGCAACGGGACGAGGTTGGCGAAGACGAAACCGAACAAGCCAATCGTCAGGCAGTTTCTCGACAGCTAAAGCGACAAATTTTAGTGGCAGGCAGTCTCAGTACGATCGTGGTGATTGGCTCGATTCCCATGATGACGGGGGTGCAGGTGCCTTTCATTCCGATGTGGCTGCACAATGCTTGGGTACAGCTTGTCTTGACCGCCCCGGTGCAATTTTGGTGTGGGAGCGCTTTTTTTGTCAATGCCTGGAAAGCCTTTAAACGACACACCGCTACAATGGATACGCTGGTGGCGATCGGAACGGGGGCCGCTTATCTCTATTCACTGTTTGCCACGCTGTTTCCTGGCTTCTTCGTCACACAGGGATTGCAGCCAGAAGTCTACTACGAAGCGGCTGCGGTGATCATTGCGCTGATTTTGCTGGGTCGGTTTTTAGAACATCGCGCCAGAGGAAAGACCTCGGATGCCATTCGTCAATTGATGGGACTGCAAGCGCGGGACGCTCGAATCATCCGTAACGGTCAGGAAATGCGGGTTCCGATTCAGGCGGTTCAGATTGGCGATATCGTCGTGGTGCGTCCGGGTGAAAAGATTCCGGTGGATGGGCAGATCGTAGAAGGGGCTTCGAGGCTGGATGAGTCGATGGTCACAGGCGAAAGTATGCCTGTCAAAAAGCAAGCTGGAGACGACGTGATCGGGGCGACCATTAATCAGACTGGGAGCTTTAAGTTTCGGGCGACTCGCGTGGGCAAAGACACGATGTTGGCTCAGATTGTCAAACTTGTGCAGCAAGCTCAAGGGTCAAAAGCGCCGATTCAACGATTAGCCGATCGTGTCACTCGTTGGTTTGTGCCCGTTGTCATTGCCATTGCGATCGCCACGTTCATTCTCTGGTTTGTCGCCTTCGGAAACTTGACGCTGGCTTTGATTACAACGGTTGGCGTGCTGATTATCGCCTGTCCTTGTGCTTTGGGATTGGCGACACCGACTTCGATCATGGTGGGCACGGGCAAAGGAGCCGAAAACGGAATTTTGATCAAGGGTGCCGAGAGTCTTGAACTGGCGCATAAAATCCAAACGATCGTGCTAGATAAAACCGGAACGCTAACGCAAGGAAGACCGACCGTTACAGACTTTATAACTGTGAAGGGAAGTACGGGCGAACTCAGGCTTCTACAACTCGCGGCCTCGATCGAACATCAGTCAGAACATCCCTTAGCAGCAGCCGTCGTTCGGTATGCTCAGTCTCAAGAAGTGGAATTGAGCCAGGTAGAAAATTTTGCAGCGATCGCGGGCAGTGGCGTTGAGGGAAGGGTCACAACGCTTTTGGTACAGATTGGAACCCAGCGCTGGATGGAAGAACTCGGCATTGAATCTCAACTGTTGCAGTCTCAAAAAGCGCAGTTAGAAGCGGCTGGCAAAACGGCGGTCTGGATTGCAGTCGAGGGCAAAATTGAGGGACTGTTGGGAATTGCCGATGCGCTCAAACCGTCTTCAAAACAGGTCGTCCGATCGCTCAAAAAACTTGGCTTAGAGGTGATCATGCTGACCGGAGACAATCGTCAAACCGCCGAAACGATCGCCCACGAAGTCGGGATTACGCGAGTGATTGCGGAAGTGCGCCCTGGTCAAAAAGCCGATCAAATTGCCGCCTTACAGTCAGCGGGAAAAATCGTCGCAATGGTGGGGGATGGCATCAATGACGCTCCAGCACTCGCCCAGGCACAAGTCGGCATTGCGATCGGAACCGGAACCGATATTGCTATCGCGGCGAGTGATATTACGTTGATCTCTGGTGATCTCCAGGGCATTGTCACGGCCATTCAACTGAGTCGCGCCACCATGAGAAATATTCGTCAAAACCTCTTTTTTGCCTTTGTTTATAACATTGCTGGCATTCCGATCGCAGCGGGTGTTTTATTCCCATTCTTTGGATGGTTGCTCAGTCCAATGATTGCGGGAGGGGCGATGGCGTTGAGTTCTGTTTCGGTGGTCACGAATGCGCTGCGTTTGCGAAACTTTCGGGTGAGGGAGGAGGGAGGAGGGAGGAGGAAGGAGGAAGGAGGAAGGAGGAAGGAGGGATGAAAAAATATACTAATCGGATCTGTATGTCAGCATCGTTTTTAATATGAATTTGATGAAAGGCTTCGCTGCAATTCTTGTCTTTAAGTCTCCCAAAATTGGCAGCTTGGGGGACAGAAGGACAGCACAACGAAGCGAAGAAACTTCATCAAATTCACGCCCTTTTTGATAGCAGGAAACTATTTAGTATGAGCAGACGTAACGTTTTAGGATGTTTAGCAGGCTTGATGATGCTTTCTACTTCAGCAGCCAGGGCACAGATGCCACAGATGCCAATGGATTCGTCGAGTCAGTTTAAGCGGATCGAACAACCGATCGCTCTCAAAGCAGGAGTCATTGTGGGAGGCGTGGCGCTCATTGGACTGGAGCTTTGGTGGTTTTTGAGTAAGCCAGCTAATCGCTAATTATCTCCCAAGGTTTGACGAATGGGAATCTTGATCATAAATTCTGTCCCGTTGTCGGGAGATGAAATGCACTGTAATGAGCCTTTATGCTTCTCGGTGATGATCTGATAGCTGATAGACAATCCTAGCCCGGTGCCTTTGCCGATCGGCTTGGTCGTAAAAAATGGATCAAAAACTCGCTGTTGGGCGCTCTGTGACATTCCACAGCCGTTGTCAGCAATCCAAATGGTGACATCAGAGCAATCGATTTCTGTACGAATACGAATTACTCGCCAATCTCGATTGCCTTCGTTGAGCGCGTCGATCGCATTACTGAGAATATTCATAAACACTTGATTAAGCTGTCCCGCGTAGCATTCCACTAGCGGCAACTCTCCGTAGTCTCTGATGATTTGGATCGCAGAATAATTGGGTTGTTTTTTAAGTTGATTTTGCAGAATCATCAGCGTGCTGTCGATCCCTTCGTGAATGTTGACTGCTTTCATGTCAGATTCATCCATCCGAGAAAAAGTTCGCAGTGACAAGACGATCTCTTGAATGCGTTCTGCCCCCAGTTTCATCGAGGCCATTAGCTTGGGTAAGTCTGCCATAAGAAAATCGAGGTCGATCGCGTCTACTTCATGAGCAATCGCAGGGATTGGATCGGGATAGTGGGATTGATAAAGCGCAATCAGTCGCATCAGATCCTGAGTGTATTCATCTGCATGGTTAACATTGCCGTAAATAAAGCTAACAGGATTGTTAATTTCGTGAGCAACCCCAGCCACAAGCTGCCCCAGGCTTGACATTTTTTCGGTCTGGACGAGTTGGGCCTGAGCCTGTTTCAGGTCTTGCAACGTTTGTTCTAGCTGCTGGGTTTGCTGTCTTAGCTGAGATTCAGACTGACGAAGCGCGTCTTCTGCCTGTTGGCGTTGTTCTTCACCGCGCACGCGATCGGTAATATCGGTTGCAATGCCACAAATTCCATAGATCTGATTGTCATCATTGAGCAGAGGCACCTTGACTACAACGCTGGTATGAAGTCCATCAGCATGGGGAACCGTCTCCTCAATCTGAAACAGGTTGCCGCCTTCCATCACTTGTCGATCGTTGTCCCGCAGCGTTTTGGCAACGGAGTGAGGAAAGATATCATAGTCGGTTTTGCCATTGAGCCGTTTGCGATCGCAGTTAAATAGCGTTTCAAATTGACGATTGATTAATAGATAGGTGCCATCGGTGTGCAAATACTCTTTAACAAAAATGCAGGCACTGGTGTTGTCAATAATGCTTTGCAGAAGTTGTTGACTGTTTTGAAGTTGAGTCTCTGCTTTGGTGCGATCGCCGATTTCTGCCTGGAGTTGAGCAATTACCTGCTGCAATTCGACGGTGCGTTTTATAACGCTGGCTTCTAGTTTCTCATTGGCTTGCTGAAGGGTAATTTCTGCTTGTTGCCGACTGCTGACATCCACCACAAGCGAAGCGGCTCCGATCACTTGCCCAGCCGCATCAATGAGTGGAGTGTTGTACCATTCACAGGCGATCGTAGTTCCTTGTTTAGTAAGATTCTCATGGGTGCTGCGGTTGCCACCTTTTTGTGTGAGAAGCTGTTGCCAGTGATCAACGTGAGGTTTTGCCGTCTCAGTTAACAAAAATTCTGCGGTTTGCCCGATCGCTTCGTCACTGCTATAGCCAAAAATCATCGCCGCCGCCAGATTCCACGCCACCACTTCAAACTGGGTGTTCCATTCAATCACGCCGATCGGACTTTGTTGAATCAATAGAGCAAGCTTTTGTTGCGATCGTTGAAGTTCTGCTTCGGCTTGTTTGCGCTGGCTGATATCGTGCGCGACGACATAAAACAAGTGTTGTTCAGAAACGGCCGTTGCCGCCCAGGAGAGCCATCTATAGGAACCATCTCGACAGCGACAGCGGTTTTCAAACGAGACTGTCTCAATCCCTTGAGTGATTTTTTCCGCTTCTGCCAGCGTTGCAGCGCGATCGTCGGGATGCACAAATTCGATAAAAGGCGTTGACTGCAATTCCTCTAATGTGAAGCCCAAAGTCTTTTGCCAAGCTGGATTGAGTTGTTTCAGATATCCATCAAATCCGGCAATGCAGAGCAAGTCGATCGATAGCTGAAAGAATTGCTCTTTGGCGGCATCTGTCAATTTCTGAGTAGTCATGGGGCAGATCTAGAGAGAGCAAAAAGTTGAAAACGGGTGACTTGGGCTTAACATAGATTCGAGACAAGGAGTTGCTGTGATGGCTTCTGAGTCAGAACACTTGCTCTAAAGTCGCCCAGCATGGGGAGTTAGAAAGCAAAAGTGCTGAATCGCGGACTCAGAATTTGTCGAGTTCACATACCCTTAGAGTGCCCATCGTAGCTTAAAGGCTGACTAGAGAAAATATTTCAGGCGTTTTAACAAGCACTGATTTAAAGGTCTGCTGATGGTTTTTCAATCGATCACAAACTGACATTGTTTTGGCGATCGCTGCACCTCCCCCATTAGAACCCTGTCGGTTTAGCACAGATTCGACAACACTAAAGGGAGGGCGGTACATTTTAGACTCTGCAACCCCTCAATCTAACTCAACCAAAAACTGCGTTACGCTACCCATCGCACCTCTATCTTGGTTAAACCCTTGAATACTCTAAACCAGCGACGAAAATTTCTGAAGGTTCTCATTGGTGGTGGAATTGGCACGGTCGCGATCGGCTTTCTCTTTCCCAAAACCAGTCAGAGTCAAACCGTGGAGCTTGAGGCATTGTGTGCATCTTCCCCGCTCAATTCTCGCTGCAAAGATTATCTTCCGGGAGTGAGCGCCCTCGACCTGAAGGGCAAACCGATTCGCGCCGATGCTCTTTTGGCGACAAAACCCGATCAGCCGATTCCCGTCAAAGGGTTGAAGGATGATCTGGTTTATCTAGTTGTCACTCAGAAGGCAAAAATTGCAGAATACGCGATTCGGCCGGTCTGCACGCATCTAGGCTGCACAGTGGAATGGAAGTCCGATCGCCAGCAGTTTGTTTGCCCCTGTCACGGCTCACGGTTTGATGGTCAAGGTCGAGTCACCAACGGCCCAGCCCAGCGATCGCTGCCGATCGTCTCGGTGGTCGTCAAACAAAATCAGGTTCGACTAGTTGATCGCGCTCCAGCCATTGACCCTCGAAAAGCAGTGTAATCTGCCCCGATGAGAGCAGCGATTCTCACTCTTGGACAGAGGATGTAGACAGAGAATGCGTGGTAAGGTGCGTATGCCTTGTCATTGCTGCCCACTGTATGAATCGCACGTTTTGGATCACTGCTCTCATCTCTTTTATCAATGCGCTGAGTTTCACAATTTTAATTCCCGTTCTCTACTTATATGGGAGACAATTTGGGTTAACTGATTTTCAGACAAGCCTGCTGTTTTCGACCTATGCAGTCGCTCAGTTTTTTGCGACTCCGGTGATTGGGAAACTCTCCGATCGCTTTGGTCGAAAGCCGCTATTGATCATCAGTCTAGCTGGAACTGTCGTTGCGAATTTAATTGCAGGAACAGCGACAACAGCAGGGATTTTGTTTTTTGCGAGATTTTTAGACGGGATAACCGGGGGCAATGCGTCAGTTGCTCAAGCGATCATTTCGGATGTGACAACGCCTGCAAATCGGGCAAAAGGATTCGGCATTATTGGGGCAGCATTTGGGCTAGGATTCGTTTTGGGGCCAGCATTGAGTTTGTTGGCGCAGCAGATTTCTCTAGGCGCGTCATTTATGATGTCAGCAGCGATCGCGCTGATTGCTTTGGTGACAACGATCGTCTTTTTGCCTGAAACGCTACAAGTCAAAGCAGACACAGAACACAACCTTTTCGATTTGGGTTTAGAAAACTTGATCAAAGGATTGACAATTCCCAAAACTGGGATTCTTTTGATCATTAATTTCTTAACCGGAACGACGTTTACCATGTTTACTTATGCGTTCCAGCCTTATTTCTTGAGTGTTTTGAGTCAAGATAATCAATCTCTCACGATGATGTTCTTTTTGTTTGGCATTCTGGGTGTCTTTATGCAAACAAAAGGTGTTTCTCTTTTGACACGTAGACTCAATCTTGGCATGATTTTGTTTTTAGCGTTGTTTGTTCGCAGTCTTTCGTTTGTGATAATGCCAATCTGGTCAAACATTGTCTATTTTGTGATTGTCAGCGTATTCTTTTCACTGTTTAATTCTTTAGTTCAGCCGATGATTAGCACGTTGATCTCTCTAAATGCTAGACCTGAAGAACAAGGTACTGTAATGGGGTTAAATTCTTCTTATTTAAGTGTTTCTAATGCGTTTGGGCCAGTCATCGCTGGACTGATCGTAAATCAATCTCATCCTGAAACTTATGCTTACCCATTTTATCTCGCTGGTATTCTCACTTTTTCAGTTTTAGCGTTGGCAATTAAGACTCGCAGGCAATATCAGGTGACTTGAATTCTGAGTTTTTAAGCCAAGTTAATATCGCTTGCTGACTGTTAGACAATCCCTTGTATTCCAGTGACTGAGGACTCATGGAAGCGATCGCTGCTCTCAACTTTTCCCGCATTTCTCCATTCAACGACTGACAATCCCAAAAATAAGTACGAATCGTAAACAGGGCCGTCTCCAAATCTGGCAATCCCCAGATCACCTGCCGTTCTATTCTCAAATACAGCTTGGGGTCAGTCGGATCAAACTGCCTTCCCTGCCAGACTGCTTGAGAAATGTTAGGCGGCGGGATAGGGTGATGATTGAGGCGAGTATCGGTGGTCAGCCCCCAAGCAAAGCGCACCCACGGATCATGAGAGATCATCGTATTGACGATCGCCGCCGATCGCACATTCATTCGCTCCATGCCCGCCACAGGGGAATGAATTTCTGCAAATGTCTTCCCAATTTTTTGCTCTGCCGACCAATAGTTAGGGGCGCATAGATGAATCGCACTCAGCCAATCTCGATCACCTGTCCGACAAATCACCGCCACATCTTCTTGAATTTGAGCCGCCAGCGCATCGAGAGCAGAGACATAGGGAGGAGTGACAGAGGTGCGACTTGACAGTAATTTCAGATCTTGGTCAAAGTGCAAAGTCTCGTTTGTAAGAATGCAGTCTAGAGTAAATTCGTCTTCTGAAATTTGCAGATGGAACTGATCAGGATGTTCGTGAGTGAGACGATCAACCATCAAACGAGCGATCGCCGTGGCTACGTGATCCGAATAGTTACAGGTTTGATAATACTTTTCGAGGCGTTCTGAGCGATCGCGCAGCTTGACACATCGGTAGTCAGCAAAATTTTCGTCGAATTGAAACACCTGTCGATCGGCTTGCCCGTTACCAAAGTCAGTACCCAAGGGGAACAAACCAGGCTTAACTTCATAACGGCCGTTTGCAAGGGGAAAGTACCGCAGCGATTTTGTAACACCAATTTCCTGGAAGACTTCTTCTAGAATCATTGAATCAAAGTGTTAAATTACTGGTTCAAATTTTGGGCTTGATAGTGTTCGATCGCCTGTTGTATAAATTCCTGCCAATCATCATTCGGAGTCCAAATTTGGTATAAATCTTGTGATGCAGCTTCGTGGCTCATATGATCATTAATGCGACGATAAAGATACATAAAAGCTGACACTCTCATATTCATCGCACAGTGGACAAAGATGGGTTTTTCAGCGTTCGTATTCAGAATCGTAAAGAAGCGATCGAGGTCATCCAAAGTTGGCTCAGTCCAAATCACTGGAATGTGAACATATTCCATTCCTAACGATTGTACGATCGCAGGTTCATGGGCAATCGCGTTGGTGGATTCAGGCACCGCTAAGTTGATCACTACTTGATAACCCGCCTGAGCGATCGCCGGAAACTGTGCTTCGGTGGGCTGACCTGCTGTGGCGAGGCGATCGGACAGTTTGAGAAAGTTAAAAATCTCTTCAATTTGACCAGACATGCTGATTCTCCTTGAATTCTTCTCAGGTTTGCAGAGGACTTAATTCTACAATATTGTTCTATACCATTGGAGAAGTGAGCAATCGGCTCACCCAAACAAATCAACTTCTTTAGTGACAGTAAGCAGTGAAGAGGCTGTATCTTCTCAGACTCCGCAAAAGTGCTCAATAAGGTTGGTGTGCAGCGCACTTGTCAGACTGTTTTAACTTTGTAGAGTTCAACATGACCTCCTTCAAACACTTGCATCGTTAGCTGGTAGCCTTCCATAAGCAACATTCCCACCAGTGGTTCCGAATCAGCTTCATCAACTGGAATTGTTAGAAGGACTTTATCCCAAACAATAATTGCTTCGTAAACATTGAAAACACATTCACTCCCATCTCCAAGAATGGCTCGTCCTCGCCTTTTCCACTTCAGATCTAACTGGGCAATCAAATCTGAGGGGAGTGAAAGCCAACCGTTAAAACCTGTGTCTACGATCGCATCTTGGGCATGAACTTCTCCACTAAAGCCATAGACTGACAGTGAAATAATCGCTTCAAACTCCGCATTGACAATTCCCACAATCATAGAGATTTCTGGGTACGTCCGCCAAATCGACGAACATGGCGGGAACCAATGCGAACAATCCAGATTTGAGCATCAGGATGCCGAGTTTCGAGGCGATCGCAGGCAGCAATTTCACGAGCATCCACTTCAAAGTCTCCGGTTTCGATGTCGATCGCGACAATCTTCCCCTCGTTGCTTTCTTCAACTTGAGAGCGTACCTGGGACTCATAGATTTCGTCTCCTCTTTGAGCAAACTCCTCTTTACTGTAGCGAGGTTGTCGAACGGTCATAGCCTTAACCTTGAGTGTCTGCGCTATCTCATTTTACCTTGAACAGTTGGGTATCTGTTTCACCTTTTGAGATGAGCGATAAAGCCACACGGCTGCGCAGCGATGAGGATTGGTAGAGAGCGCTCCTTCTGTGCTGATTGATGAATAGCTCCATTTTAGGAGAGAATTAGCTGTCAGATTGGAACTGAGAGGATTAAGTCGAAATTGCTTAGGATCGTGAATTAAACAACCTGTAATTCTCGCGGTTTCGCTTCGTTTAATTCGGCTTCTGCCCCCTAAATCCCCCAAAATTTGGGGACTTTGAACTAGAAATCTTGCCCGAAAGTCCCCCAGAATTGGGGGGTTGGGGGGCAGAAGCGTTGAGTAACGAAGCGGAAAACCTTTGTCGAATTCACGTAAAATTAGGGCGACAGATAGGTATAGCCGCTCAAACTGCGCTCATAGTTTTGGAGTAGAAGCTGAGACTCCTCTAGCGTGATTCGGTGTTCCTCTAGCGCTTGCTCAGTTTGGCGGCGAATGCTCTCAATCATATCCTCCGCGTCATACTGCACATAGCCCAACACCTCCTTCATCGTGTCCCCTCGCACCACATGTTCAATTTGATATCCCTTGGGCGTGAGTTGAATATGTACCGTGTTGGTGTCGCCAAACAAATTGTGTAAGTTGCCCATGATCTCTTGGTAGGCTCCGTTGAGAAACATCCCTAGATAGTAAGACTCACCTGGCTTTAGTTTGTGCAACTCCAATACCGACTTGACATCGCGCAGATCGATAAATTGGTCAATTTTGCCATCACTATCACAGGTCAAATCAGACAGCGTTGCGCGTTGGGTTGGCTCCTCATCCAGGCGGTGAATCGGCATGATCGGAAAGAGTTGATCGATCGCCCAGGCATCTGGCGCAGATTGAAACACGGAAAGATTCATGTAATACATCGATGCCATGATCTTTTCCAGGTCTTCTAAGTCATCGGGGACATAATCAAGTTGACGCGCGATCGCCAAAATCTTGTGACAACAAGCCCAATACAATCGCTCTGCCCGTGCCCGTTCTGGCAAACTCAAATAGCCAAACCCAAACAAACTTACCGCCTCTTCTTTAAACTGGGTTGCATCGTGATAGGCCTCTTGAAAGTTTTCGGACGCGATCGAGCTATAGGTTTCGTAGAGATTGCGAATCACCAGGTGTTCGTTTTCCTGCAATGGTTCTGGCGTGTCAGAAGGAACTTCACTCGTGCCCAAAATGTCAAAAACGAGAACAGACTGATGAGAAGCGATCGCGCGTCCACTTTCACTCACCAGCGTCGGCACCGGAATCTTGGCACCCGTACAGGCATCTTTGATCGCAGCGACGACATCGTTGGCGTAGTTTTGAGTGTTGTAGTTTTTGGAGGCGTGAAAGTTAGTTTGAGAGCCGTCATAATCCACACCCAGACCGCCACCACAGTCAAAATACTGCATGTTTGCGCCGAGTTTTACCAGTTCAGCATAAATCTGACCCGCTTCACGTAGGGCATCCTTGATGACGCTGATAGCAGAGATTTGGGAACCGATGTGAAAATGCAGCAGTTGCAGCGAATCCAACATGTTTGCGTCACGCAGTTGTTCGACCGCCCGAATGATTTCAGGAATGGTTAAGCCAAACTTTGCCCGATCGCCCGCCGACGTTCCCCAGCGGCCAATTCCTTTTGCACTTAGTTTTGCCCGCACGCCCAAAATCGGCTGCACGCCCAAACGTTTGCTGGACTCGATCGCTAATTCCACTTCTTCGACTTGTTCTAAAACGATAATCGGTGTTTGTCCTAATCGTCTCGCCAGCATTGCCGTTTCTACGTATTCTCGATCCTTATATCCGTTGCAGATCAGTAACGCACCTGGTGTTTTGAGTGATGCTAAAGCGATCATCAATTCTGGTTTTGATCCGGCTTCCAGCCCAAACTGATGCGGTTGACCAAACCGAACCAAATCCTCGATCAAATGACGCTGTTGATTACACTTCGTCGGAAAAACGCCCTTATAAACGCCCGCATAATTGTAACGAGCGATCGCCCTCGAAAATGCTGCATTCAATCGCTCAATTCGATCTTCTAAAATGTCTGAAAAACGAATCAACAAAGGCAACCCTAAATTCCGGTTTTTCAGCGCATTCACCAACTCAAACAAGTCCAACGAACCGCCCCGATCGCCCTTGGGTGAGACCGTCACATGACCCGCCGCATTAATCGAAAAATACGGATCGCCCCAACCTTTAATCCGATAAAGTTCTTCGCTGTCTTCGATCGTCCAGGTTTTGGGTGGGTTGGCGATCGTGAGTGATGTAACTTTGTTGTTGAGTACGATCGACGAGTCTTTTTTCGGTGACTTCTCGTCTATCTTGGTGTCCGTTTTGGTTGTCGTTGGGCGTTCCCCCATCATCTTTTCCCCTTACAAAATCGGTTTGACATGTCAGTGTATCGCATCCCTCCCAATCTTGTGAGTTCCCTAGGGTACCTCTTGCAGCAGTTGACAAATTGACTTGGCATAACATCCCTCATCCCTCATCCCCCTCCTGCCGCAAATAATAAAGTAACGCCGCAACCTCTGGAGGCATCGCAGTAAATCGAATGCAAAAATGGTGAGAATTGTCGGCTGGCACCTCAACCACTTTGGCATAGACATCACCCAATCCTCTAGCCTTACTACTGCCTGCCAACAGATTGATTTGCAGATTTTTTAACACCTCTACCGAATGCTTAGAGTAAACAACGGCAGTATGCGTAGAGAGCTTAACGATCGTCGCCTGATAGAACGTTTCAGACAAGTGTTTTCCTTCCACAATTCGATATTGCAATGGAATCGTCTGACGCAAAGGAATCAGGGTTACAGCTTCTTCTTTGGGCAGAAATAGATTAAACTCGCCGCCAATTCCACCAATTTCATAAAGGCTAATGGGGTCTTGAATGCCCTTCATCTGAACCTGCATCTGTCCATCGACCCGCACAATAGGAGCCACTTCTTTAAGCGTATCTTTTGAAATCAGAATCTGTCCGCCCACACTATAAGACTCAATCCGAGCCGTCAGATTAACATGGCTACCCACAACGGTATATTTAGCACGACGATGAGATCCAATATTGCCAGCAAGTACTTCACCTGTATTGATGCCAATGCCCATTTCTAGAGCAGGCAGATTCATTTCGATAATCTTTTGATTGACACTCTCCAACGCTAACTGCATCGCGATCGCACAGGCAATCGATCGCTGAACGTCATCCTCTCGCTGAACGGGAGCGCCAAACATGACGAAAATACCATCGCCCATGATTTCGTTAATGGTGCCCTTATACTCGTTAATCACCTGCGTCATCGATTCTAGATACAGATTGATGAATGCAACAGCAGTTTCTGGCGAGACTCGTTCTGATATCGCAGAAAACCCTCTCAAATCAGACATCATAATCGTTACTTTGCGCCGCTCGCCGCCTAGCTTGAGACCTTCAGGCGACTCCAACAGGCTGGCAACGACTTCATCTGTAAGGTAGCGACCAAAAGTTTGACGCATTCCCGCCGCCGTACTCGCCACATAGCCCGTAACCACCACCGCCGACCCCACCATTCCTAACAAAGGCGGCACCACCGGAATCCACCAGCCTTGCAAAAACGCTAGAAAACTGCCTCCAACCAAGCCGCTCCCCAACAAAACAATGCTGACTAAATTTAACGGCAGCTTTTGGGTCAATCGACGACTCGCTTGCTTAACCGTACTGCCCTGATGACGCAGCGCCCAGCTAATCGTTGCCCCCACGATCGACCACACCGCCACCCAGCCAAACTCCACCGGGTCAGACCAGACTCGAAGCTGGTTGCGCCCATCTATTGCAGCACTGACAAGCTGACTCGCCACATCTGCATGAATCGTCACGCCACTCACCGCCTTCAGCGATCGATTCCCCAGTCCACTACTATAAGGAGTCAACAACGTATCACCCAAGCTTGCTGCGGTCACGCCAATCAAGACAATGCGATCGCGCGCAAACTCAGCAGGCATCCGACCTTCCAACACATCTGTCATCGAAATGGTGGCAAAGCCTTCTCTCAGATTGCGAAAGTTAGACAAGATCTGATAGCCGCCTGCATCGGTCTGCACATAGCCCCCATCATCTTTCTGAAACGGTTCAAAAATGGCTTTTCCTAGCTTGAGACGATGGTTGTCTGCATCGAGCATCTCAGGTTTGATGCCTTGAGTGTCAAGATAAGTGAGTGCGATCGCCGCTCCCAGTCCACCGATCGTTTGTCCCTGTTGATCTTTGACTGAGAGTAAGGCACGCCGCACTTTGCCATCAGTATCCACAATCAAATCATTAGCACTTACTTGTCCCAGTTTGCTCAAGACAGGGGGAGGATTGACTGCAAATCCCGTTCCGTCGCCGACGACTTTCTGAATTCCTATTAAATTGGGCGTTGAATTAAACACTTTAACCAGATCAGAATATCCAGGCTGGACAGGCAAATCTCGATAAAGATCAAGTCCGATCGCTTTAGGTTGTTGCTGCTTGATGGTCTTCAATAGTTTTGTCAACACCGCATCTGACATCGGCCACTTACCCAGCTTTTGCACATCGGCTTCTGTAATGCCTACGATCGCAATTCGAGGGTCGATCGCTTCCGCAGGACGCAGCAGAAAGAACTGATCAAGTGCTGCCAACTCAAGGGACTGTAAAACACCCGTCAGGCGCAATCCCATCAAAACTCCTGCGACAGTGGGTGCAGTAATCAAGACCCCGCGCCACTGCCATAATGCTTTTCCTAGCTTTGCCCACATACGATCCGGTTATCGAGAGAGTTTAATTGGCTCTAAGATTCCCTCGATCAAGGCGAATTAACAGACCATCTGGAATCCAAACTAAAGTAGGACAGTAGACCGGAGACGCTAGACCGGAGACAGTAGATACTGCTTTATCCATCCAACGTCCAATGTCTTCCAGTGTCTCTGCTTTTTTCACAAGTTTGTCACAAGGGATTTCTAGGATTGAACTGTTGAGTGCGAATGATTTTGTGGGTCGATCGCGCTCGACAGATATCAATTTTCAAAAGTTCAGTGTGCTTGCTGCCTTATGAATCATTCAATAGACGTTGACCTCGCCACCCTAGAGAAGTCTAAACCTTTACCATTAAGAGTTCTTTTAGTAGAAGACAATCCATTTAACCAGAAAATTGCATTGCGATTTCTATTACAGATGGGCTACCAAGCAGATATTGCAGAACAGGGTTTAGAAGCGCTAGAGGCTCTCCGGCGGCATGTTTATGATGTGGTTTTGATGGATGTGCAAATACCAGAAGTGAACGGATTAGAAACCACTCAACTGATTCGCCAAGAGTGGACATCTCATCGCCCCTGGATTATTGCTTTGACTGGAGATACTACACTTGGCGATCGTCACCTTTGTTTCAAAGCAGGCATGAATGATTATCTTTGTAAGTCACTTCGACCAGTTGAATTGGTTGCAGCTTTTAGCAAATATCTATTTAGTCAACAGGTAACTCCACAGCCCCCTCAACCAGCCCTTTCTACAACTAATCTCAGCGCTCCACATTCAGATTTGCCCACCCTCGACCTGACGATTTTTCAATTTCTCAAACAGATGAGCGGAGACAAGGCTGCGATCGTGCTTTCAGATTTTGCTCATCATTATTTGTCTGAGTTTTGTGAACGGTTACAGGTGATTCGTCTGGCGATCGAACTTGACGATACTCAAGAGGTTCGTAAGGTTGCAGGCATCCTCAAACTTAGCAGTACTGCTCTGGGTGCAACTCGCTTTTCTCGCCTTTGTCGAGAGCTAGAAATCGTAGCGCAAACCGAGTCTGTAGAAAAGTCTATCGAAAAAGTTTTGCAACTGGAAGCAGAACACCAACAGATTAAAGCCGAGCTTGAAAAACTTCTTGAAGGACTACGGCAAGCTTGAATGTCACACACTCAATTGAAATTGCACGTTCTTTAAAATCACTTGACAGAGAGCGCTCGATCGCTCTGCCAAACCTCAGTAGAATCACGGTAAAAGAAAGTACGGGCAACGTGCTACTTCTTCATAAAGAAAGGGAACAGTAGAGGCTGTATGACTTAATTTCTCAGTAGATTCTGGCATACAGGCGTACTGATCAGTGATCCGGTTTGCTGATTTGAGCGCAACATCCCCGGTCAAAACAATCAGTTCTCACAACGTGAAGGTAAGACGATGAGTGATATCACAAAGGACGAAGTGCGGGAAAAGCTCGGCAACATTGACCAGATTCGAGACATCATTTTTGGGACACAGCTACGCGAATACGACAACCGACTCGGTAAAGTTGAATCCGACATTTCAATGCTGCAACAAGAGATGCGCGATCGCATTGAGCAAATCAAGTCCGGCTTTTCATTAGAACTCAAGGCTAGTGTGGAGTCTCTAGAGAAAAAACTGAAATCATACAATTCATCGACTCAAGAAGAATGTATTGATCTGCGTCAACAAGTCGATCGGCTCAACAAAAAATTCTCTAATAGTGTGCAAATCTTGGACGAAGCGATCGATGCTCACACTTCCTCAATTCGCAGTGAGTTAGTCGAATCTAAAGCCAAACTTCAAGACGATGTGGGTGCCCTGAGAGATCTGGTGCTAGAAGAACTCGATCGCCGCTTTTCACAACTGCGAGAAACCAAAGTTTCTAAAGACGACATTGCAGAAACGCTGTTTGAATTAGGAATGCGCTTAAAGGGCACCGAGTTTATTCCCAAACTGCGAGAAGTTGCTAACGGCAATGGCAATAGAGAAGAACATGTTCCTCTTTTAGCCACGCGCAAACTTGCAGAAGAGTTAACTCATCATTAAAGCCTTCAAATAGATAGCCTACCGTGTACACACAAGTCGTTGTCGCTTTGTTTCAGTCGGCTTCAGCTCCCTAAATCCCCCAATCTGGGGGACTTTGACCAAGGAAAGATTTCCAAAGTTCAAAGCCATGACGACGGCTCAAAGTCCCCCATTTTTGGGGGATTTAGGGGGCGAAGGATCTCAGCAATGACCGATCGATCAACGTGTGTGTACACGGCAGAAATAGATAGCTGGGGTGCAACAACCGTGCCCCAGTTTGTCTAATCATCGTCGCCCTACTTGCGCGTGTTGCAATTCTCTGCCTCAAGCGTAATGAGGAGTTTGGTCAAGGAGAAAGACAAACATGACTCAGGCAAAAGATTCTACCCCTGAATCGGCCCTAACTCAGGACGAAGCGCTGCAAGTCGATCGCCTGCTCAGTCTACTGGTTGACCTCAAGATCATTGATTCGCCTCAAACATATCCCATAGCTGCTCATAGCGACATTACAGAAGCAGAAGTTATCGAAGAAGTTGAAGTTATTGAAGAAGTTATTGAAGAAGTTATTGAAGAAGTTATCGAAGCAAAAGCTAAAGAAGAAAGTACAGACACTTTTATCAACTCCAATCTTGAATCACCCAATCTTGAATCATCCATTGAAACGTCTCCCCATTTACAAGATGAACAACTGTCGTTTGATTTCGATCGCCTCAATGACTCTGTGACGCTTAAGCAACAGAAAGTTGTGTTGAGCGAATCAGCCCGATCACATCAAAACGAACCCTCAGAACTCCTGAATCTACTCATTCCCTGGGTCGCGGAACTTTTGAACCGTACCGTTGTCCAATCTCAGGCAGAAGTCATTCAGGCATTGTCGCCAATCATCGATCGTGTGATCGAAGAGCGGGTTGCAGAAAATCAAACCAGCGTGGGGACGGCGTTAGCTCCGGCGATTCCTTCAGCAATTACTCAACAGATCGCAAATGCTCCCGAAGAGATGTCCACAGCGATCGCGCCTACGATTGGTAAAGCACTCAAAAAGCAAATCGAAATTGAACAAGATTCTGTTGTCGATGCGCTGTATCCAATCATTGGCGGCACCATTTCTAAATACCTTGCGGAAACAGTTCGAGCTATTAATCAACAGGTCGAAGACACCTTAAGCGTAGATGGGATCAAGCGAAAAATTCGCGCCAAAGTGCAGGGAGTTTCTGAAGCAGAGCTAATTTTGCGAGAGGCAATGCCTTTCACGGTGCAGGCAGTGTTTCTGATTCAAAAAATGTCTGGACTCGTGATTGCTGATATTCAACGCACCGACAGCGAGCGCCTAGAGTCTGACATGATCGCCGGGATGCTGACTGCAATTCGTAGCTTTGCTAATGACTGTATTGTGCAATCGAGCGGCGTTTCAGAACTCAACGAAATTGACTATGGTGCCTCCAAAATTCTCCTTGAAGTAGCGGGACACTGTTATCTAGCGATCGTCGTGCGCGGTGAGCCTCCCAACTCATTCATGCCCACTGTCAGAAGAACGCTCAGTCATTTAATTCAAGATCAGGGAGGGGCGATCGAGCAGTTTGATGGCAATCCTGATGCAGTTCCCGCAGTCGTGAATACAACATTAGAAGCGCTGAGAGATACCCATGCAGAAAAGTCAGTAGCAGTCAAAAAAGGGCCGTCTCCTCTGTTAATGGTTGGATTAACTGTTGTGAGTCTAATTGTGATTCCTTTTGAGTTTTTTCAGTATCGCGATGGCGTTCATCGTCAGATTGCACAGACAGCCACCACAGCATTGTTATCAACTCCAGAATTAGCGGTCTATCGTCTCAATACTGAAGTCAATTCTGGCAAACTCAAACTGCTCGGACAGGTGCCCAACCTAGCATTACGCCAAAAAGCCGAACAGGTTGTCAGCCAAGTTACACCTAAAGAGTGGTCGATCGAGAATCAAATTTTGGCCGTCGAAGTGCCCCCTGATCCCATGCTCACATCAGCAGAGGTCAAGCGAGTGGCGGCAAGCTTCAATCAAATCGCTGGCATTGCCATTTCGACCCAGCATCTCGCAAATCAGGTCACGATCGAGGGAACCATTAGCCAGGGTGCAGATGCCGCCGTGATCACTCAAGCCTTTGCGAGAATTCCAGGAGTCAAGTCGGTTTCTAATACAGTGCAGGTGCAACCCGATCGTCTAGAAACTCGATTCTACTTTTCGTCTGGTTCGACCACGTTAAACCCAGATGATTTGAGGAAAAAAATCCCTCAAGTTCACGCATTTCTCAAGCAGCAAGCAAAGACTCGTTTGCACATCATTGGGCACAGTCAACCGAGTGGGAATGCGATCGCCGATCAGTCCCTGGCTCTAAAACGCGCTCAGTCCGTCCAGAAAGCGCTGATTGGTCTGGGCATTGATCCGCATCGTCTACAAATTGCGGGCACGATCGAGCCTCCACCGGGCGTTGACGCGACCCAGCCAGCCTGGTTAGGTCGGTGTGTAGTGTTGGAAGCGACCCCAATGACGAATCTCACAGCACAGAGAGAACAATAATGTTGACGCATCAAGCTACACTGATTCAGTCAAACGGTGAAAATCAACCAGTCATGACTACGATTTCTAAAAAGATCTGCCTTGTCGGTGATTTTGGGGTGGGTAAAACGAGTCTGATTCGTCGTTTTGTCGATCGTCAGTTTAGCGATCGGTATCTTTCAACGGTTGGGGTCAAAATTTCTCGTAAAACAATCGAGTTTCCTGCCCAAGACCTACAGCTTTTGATTTGGGACATTGAAGGAAATACTCGATTTAAGGCGATCGCACCTACCTATCTCCAAGGTGCAAAGGGAGCGATCATTGTGGCTGATGTGACGCGCGAAGAAACTCTAGAGCATTTGACTCAGCATATTCAACAGTTTCTCACAGTCAACCCGCAAGGCGCGATCGTCGTGGCTTTAAATAAGTCTGATTTAATTGAGGCTGACACGCTGACTAGACTTCTACAGCTACACCAATTTGCTGAACAACCCCACATTGTGGGCGCTTATTCGACTTCAGCAAAAACAGGTGGACAGGTCGATGAAATTTTTCAACAGTTGGCTCAGTCGATTTTTGAAATGTAGCAAGTCTCAGTTCAATAACTTCGGATTCGACAAAACACTTTAGATCACATACATCTCATATACATCATTGTTAATCTGATATTCATCTAAATCCACTTTTGAAGTTTTTGAAGCGATCGCTTTTTAACGCTGCTCTATTGATTTTTGATCTATGACGTTACCTCACTCTCAGCCCAATCTTTTGAGCAGATTTCTCACTCCTAGCCATATGGAATGTCTGGTTATTGATCGCGATCTGACGATCGTAGAGGCCTCTGCGGGCGCTCAGAGATTTGCAGACTGTCCTGACCAAGTGAGTCCTGGTGGCGATGTCCGTCATGGATTTCCTGAGCTAGTCGGACTAGAAGACATGTTGAGCGCGATTTTGCAAAAACAACACTCCACTTTTGAACTTAAAGGAATCTTGCGGGCACTTCAAACTGACGGATATCAACCTGCTTCGATCTACCTGGATTTACACATTCTCGAACGTCAGGTCGATCGTGACTTTGAAGACAAGCTGATCATCCTTCTCGAAGATGTTACAGAACGAATGATTTTAGAACAAGCACTCGTCCAAAGTGCAAACGAGTCTAATCTATTTCTAAAAACGCTAACCGCTTCCAAAAATTATATCGATCAAGTCATCAACTCAATGCCAGACGCATTACTTGTGACAACGCTATCAGGAACGATTAAAACCATTAATCCTGCTGCCCAAGCGCTATTTGACGATCGTGACTCTGCCTGTGTAGGCCAGCCCATTTCTACCCTTTTGCCAGACGAATATTTTACCCATCCTGGCACTCAACTTTCTGAGACTCCTCTTCCGATCAGTGACTTATTTACAGATGTAGAAGCAGTGTGCCAAACCAAAACTGGCAAAAAGATTCCGATCGCCGTTTCTTGTGCGATCACTCAAGGAGAAATTGAAGATTTTCAGGGCTTTGTTTATACCATTCGAGATATCACCGAGCGCAAACAGGCGGAACTTGCTAAGAGTGAGTTTTTGGCCATGATCAGTCACGAAATTCGCACTCCGATGAATGCCGTGATTGGCATGACCAGTTTACTTTTAGAGATGATACTCACCCCCCAACAGCGAAGTTATATTGAAATTATTCGCAGCAGCGGCGATGCATTACTAACCATTATCAATGACATTCTTGATTTTTCTAAAATTGGTTCTGGCAAACTAGAGCTAGAAGAATACCCCTTTAATGTCCGAACTTGTGTTCAAGAAGCAGTCGATTTACTGACTCTCAAAGCCGCAGAAAAAAATCTGAGCCTTCACTTTTTAGATTCACAATCATTGCCGTCGATCATCGTAGGAGACGTAACACGACTGAGACAAATCTTGGTGAATCTGTTAGGAAATGCAATTAAATTTACCAGAGCAGGCAGTATATCTATCTCAGCGATCGCCCGTGAAATCAGTGATTTGAATCTGGTTGAGATTGAGTTTGCAGTCAAAGATACCGGAATTGGTATTTCATTAGAGCAGCGCGATCGTTTGTTTCAAGCCTTTAGTCAGGTTGATTCTTCGATCACTCGACAATATGGAGGAACGGGGTTAGGGTTGGCCATTAGCAAACAATTAAGTGAGTTGATGGGTGGTCGCATTTGGGTCGAAAGTCAGCCCAATCAAGGCAGCACATTTTACTTTACGATCGTCGTCAAAAGAGTTTTAGAAGTTACCTCAAAAGCAACCGTTTCTACAGCCAGAAGTGTTGAAGAATCTCTACAAACTGACCTAAAATTTGCCCAACATCCTCTGAGAATTTTGTTGGCAGAAGACCATCTGGTCAACCAAAAAATGATGGTGCTAATTCTGCAAAATATGGGTTATCAAGCAGATGTTGTGAGCAATGGGCTAGAAGTTTTGGACGCGCTACGCCGACAGCCCTATGATGTCGTTTTGATGGATGTGCAGATGCCAGAAATGGATGGACTCGCCGCTACTGAGCAGATTTGTCAAGAATGGACGCTCCAGACTCGCCCACGCATTATCGCCATGACCGCCAACGCCATGCAGAGCGATCGTGAAGAGTGTCTCGCGGCTGGTATGGATGACTTTTTGAGCAAGCCAATTCGAGTTGAACCCTTGATCCAAGCGTTAAAGCAGTGTCGTAGACAGATCAATTGTGAGGAGGGAGGCGGAAGCCGAGAGGAGATAAGTCAACCTGCATCTTCGATTCTTGAGCGTGAGGCACTAGAATCCATTCAAAGAATGTTAGGAGACGATGCTCAAGAAGTGTTGTCAGAACTGATTGACTGTTATTTGACAGAGGCTCCCAAACTGCTGCAAGCGATGAGTGACGCGATCGCTCAAGCCGATTCGGTTGCGCTCAGGCGCGCTGCTCATACACTCAAGTCAAGTAGTGCTTCTCTGGGCGCGGTCTCGCTAGCTCAACTTTGTGAAAACGTGGAAGCGATCGGTAAATCAAATACTTTTATCGGAAGTGCAGACAAGGTGTTGCAACTACAGATCGAATATGAACAAGTTAAAGTTGCTTTGAATCACCTGCAAAGAAAGTCTTGCTAAATCTACATTTCAGCATTATCTCGGCTGACACTGTACCTTCGATAACCCTTAATAGAAAGTGACATCGGTCTGATCAAAGATTTAATTCACTAAAAGCAGGTCTGCTGGCTAGATTAACTTTGCAAGTTATGTCATCTACAGTTCTATTCACAATTTACTCTCTAATCTTCAGCGCATAACGCTGCTAATCCTCTCCATGTTTCGGATTTTAGTTATTGATGATGATCCTTTTACTCGACTCCTGTTGCAAAAGACGCTTCAGGGTCAGACCTATGATGTGATTTTGGCGGATAGTGGGCAGGATGGCATGACCAAAGCTCTCAAGTTTCGTCCAGCCTTGATTATTTGTGATTGGCAGATGCCAGGAATGGATGGACTGGAAGTTTGTCGCTGTGTCAAGACGACTCCTGAGTTGGCCCACACGTTCTTTATTTTGCTCACGACTCGCACCGCTGTTCAAGATCGGGTCACAGGGTTGGATGCAGGGGCCGATGATTTTCTCTGCAAACCGATCGAAGGGATTGAGCTACACGCCAGAGTTAGAGCGGGATTGCGCCTCTATCAAGTTTTTCATGCCCTACAAAAGTCGTCTCAAGAATTACAAATTCAAAAGCAGATTTTAGAAGCCCAGTTTGCCGAAGCTGCGGAATATGTGCGATCGCTCCTTCCAAAACCCATGACCGGAGAAGTGGCGATCGACGCTCGTTTTTTGCCGTCCAAACAGTTGGGGGGTGACTGCTTTGACTATTACTGGCTTGATCCTGATTTTTTGATGATCTATTTGATTGACGTGTCTGGACATGGGTTAGGGTCAGCGCTGCCTTCGGTATCGGTGCAAAACTTATTGCGATCACAGTCCTTACCGGGCGCAAATTTTTATCGGCCTGACATTGTACTGCAAGCGCTCAATGAAGCCTTTCAGATGGACAATCAAAACGATCAATACTTCACCATCTGGTATGGCATTTACAATCGCCCCAAGCGCCAGCTTTTTTATGCCAGTGCAGGTCATCCTCCTGCAATTTTGTTGTCTAATGTAGAAGGGGTAGCCCCTCAAGTCAAGCAGCTTAAAACGCGCGGCAACCCGATCGGTATGTTTCCAGATGCAAAATATATCAGCGATCGCTGTGTTGTTGATGAATCCAGTACGCTCTATATCTTCAGTGATGGCATCTATGAAGTCAATCAACCCGACGGCAGCATGTGGGGGTTAGATGGCTTTATTGATCTGTTGACAGACCCTGATACCGCCATCCATAACAATCTGGATCATCTTCTACAAAAAGCCAGAGTCATGAACAACAGCGAACATTTTCAGGATGATTGTTCTGTGCTGCAAGTCAAGTTTAATGGCAGTTAACTTTCGGCGGCTGAAGTCAATAAGCTGAAGTCAATAAATAGATCGCAAATTGACATTGTTGCATTCAGTGCTGCACTAAAAAATTATCTACGATCTACTGAACCCATGTGTAGAAGATGGTGTTTTATGGGGCAGGGTTTAAGAAAATGCTTTTTGTATTGATAAACAGTTGCGATGAGTTACAAGATCAGCCGGACATCGGTAGTTAATTGTCCAGTGGTGTTTCTCTCTCAACTTTCGCATCAATACGCCGCCCCAATGCGCCTCACGCTCTAATGGGTGAGAAAATTGTCGATCGACACTCTCCAACAGAGCTTCAAAATCAAACGGACATCCCTCATCCCAAATCGAAATGTCTAACTGATCTGAGAAAAGCTTGACGGTCAGGTCGATCGGCGTTGAGACAGGCAAAGATTTGTGAGCATGACGAATGACATTAGTTAGTCCTTCCATTATGGCAAGCTTTCCCTGCATCCACAGATCACACGGAAGGGGAGGTTGGTTAAATTGCTCAAACCACTGCATCACTTGATCGACTTCATTTAAGTCTGTCTTAACCTGAATATGAGCCTCTCGAATCAGTTGGTGATGTTCCTCAAAATTTGGCATGACCCGCACCTGAACCAATATCACAATTCGACTAACCGTGCCACAGCACCAAAATTTAATGAAGCGTTAACTCTCACCTTCATTATTCTAGATATCTCGACTAAAAAGCACCCTTGTTCTTTGTAAAAATCATTAGAATGGTCTGCAAAATTAGCTTCAAGTCATAGACTAAATTCCAGCGTTCTTGATAGCGTAGATCCAGTTGGATCACGTCTTCAAAGTTAGAAACTTGCGATCGCCCATTCACTTGCCATTCCCCCGTCATCCCAGGTTTTACATCTAGCCGCTGCCAATTGGGAACTTCGTAGCGATCAACTTCATCAGCCGTCGGGGGGCGCGTTCCAACCAGGCTCATATCGCCAAGTAGAACATTCCAAAATTGGGGCAGTTCGTCTAAGCTCGTCTTGCGTAAAAATCGCCCCACTCTGGTAATTCGGGGATCTTGAGCATTCTTGAAAAACGCACCTTCGACCTCATTTTTGACCTGTGATTTGAGCGCCTCAGCATTGGTGACCATCGATCGAAACTTCCAGAGTTGAAAGCGTCTGCCCATCCAACCACAGCGGGTTTGTCGAAAAAAGATTGGGCCAGGACTATCTAATTTAATGGCAATCACAATCGGCACAAACAACAGTCCCGTAATGCCCAAACCAACCAGCGCACCAAGGATATCAACGATTCGTTTTACTTTCGATCGCACAGATGGATGCGTAATCGGGGGACGATGCTGCGATCGACAAGTAGCAGTAGGCGCAAGGGCTTGAGTCGCGGGTTCGATTTTGAGAATATCATCCAGATCGGCCAGAGAAAACGCCATTCTCACTTCAGGGTGAACGCTCCACAAAATCACCTCAGCGGGAATCGACTGGGCTAATCGCAGACAGCTAATCAAACTGCCAATCCCACTACTGTCGATAAAGGTGGTGTGACCAAAATCAAGAATCATTCGAGTGGGGTTTTCTTGCATTAGTTGTTTGCATTTTGTTTTAAAGGCGATCGCTTCCGTCACCGTCAAACGAGAGGGCAACTGTACAAGATGAGTTCCATTTGTGATCGTGACCGGAAATTCAATAGGTTGACTAGCCATAGTATCAAGATAAAAGGGGGTGAATGATCAATACAAAACGATCAATACAAAGTGAATGATCAAGCCTTCAGGTTCAGGACTCCCACAGCGGATCAAGTGCTACAGGTTTGAATGTCCATCGGGTGAGGTTGATTAAAGCGGGTATGGAGTCGATCGCATAAAGCGACAGCAGCCGTAGTCGATAAAGCAGACAAGGAGGCACTTTGAGGAGACTCTAGAAATCGAGTTAAATCTCCAGGTGACCAGGCAACCGTTGCACCCGCTTGTGACAGGGCAGTAGCTAACTCAACTTGATGATCGTCAACATGCTCTTTAAACCGATGGCTACGCGGAACTAGAATATAAGGCTTGCCAATTTCTTCGAGCAGTAAAATCGAGCCTTCTCCACAGTGACTAATCACCAGTCTCGCTCGGTTAATCAGTTCTGCAAAACGATCGCTTCTCAGAGATTGATAGACCAAAACGCCTTGAGGAAGATTGGTACAAGATCCATATTGCACAATCACTTCTTCTTGAATAAATCCATGAATTAGTAATGTCTCAACCCAATTCATCAAACGGTTAAAGGGATATTGCTCCGTTCCAACAGTGACAAAAATCATCGCGATTACCTATTCTCCTGAATATTTAAAACTCGACAGGTGCCATTCCTTCAGGCGTGACTTTTTGAGGATTGATCAATTCTGCTTGAGGGTAGCGCAGTTGCAATTCTGCCCAATGAACATACAGCACACTGACAAAAGGGCGTGCAAGTTTGGCAGACAGACTCAAGTCAGTGACCCGCGTGATCGATTCGACAAAGACCGTTTGACTCCCCAACAGTTTAGCGATCGCTAGAAAAGGCACCGCAACCCCAGCCCCCGTCGAAATCACCACATCCGGTCGATCGCGCCTCAATACCGTCCACGCTAAAACTAGATTTTTTAACAGATTGGGAAAATTGCGATTAGTCGGACTCCAAGCCCAGTCTACTTTTTCGCCCTCTAGAGACGCTTCTGTAACGGGGGTGCGAAAGGTCACCCAACGGCGATCGCAAGTTTCCCAAAACGATCGCAGCTGATAAATTGCTTTGAAATGTCCGCCTGCCGAGCACACCAATAAAACTTTCATTAACCTGACACTCCTGATACCTGTTCTTGTAAGATTTGCCGCTTTTGACTGGCTCCTGAGATTTTGAGGGCGATCGTTTCACTCCAGCGATACAGCGGTTTGGGCAATAGCCAGAGTAGATAAGCCGCCACCAGCGTGATCAAAGTTTTGCGCGGTTCCTCTAACAAGATTTGCCAGCGAGTTTGCAGCGATCGATGAAACAGTTTGACAGCCATCGCTCCATTTTGCATTCGGACACAGCGACGGGCGAGATAGCGCAGTTGGTAGGCTCTAGCCGTGTTTTCCCATTGAGCGACCACTTGAGGGGCATAGGTGCGCGTTTTGGCGATGACCTTTTCCCAGGAGTCAAGCTGCTTTATCACATTGGCCGAGAGGCTTTCAGAATTAACTCGATAGAGGGTCAGCGCGTCGGGAATGCCTTCGATCTGCCACTGTGTTTGTAGGATAATCCGAATCCAGCATTCAATGTCTTCTGACTGACGAAACTGATCATCAAAATAAAAGTCTTCTACATGACCATAGAGATTAGCCGCATATTTAATCTCTTCAAACACCTGACGACGAATCAGAGGAGCCGATCCATTCCCGATCGGGTTGCGACACATTAAATAAGGAGCCGTGATGCCCCGCAGTTTAGGCATTTGATAAGTCCCCAACGGCTTGCCCGACTCGTCAATAAACGCAGAGCGACTAAAGGTAACGCCTACATGCGGCGATCGTGCCAAATGACCCACCAGCTTTTCTAGTTTTTCAGGCAACCAGAGATCGTCACTGTCAAGTAGAGCAATATAGTCGCCTTGAGCATTGCGAATTCCAGTATTTCTCGCGCCTGCCAATCCACGATTTTTTTGGTGAATGATCCGAATGCGAGGGTCTTGGAACTGGCGACAAATCTCAACACTGCGATCGGGCGACTCATCATCAACAATCAAAAACTCAAAATTCGTGTACGTCTGCGCTAACACTGAGCGAACCGTTTCAGCAACATAGTTTTCAACGTTATAGACAGGCATAATGACAGAGACTTTGTTCATAAGAGATTCGGGTAGTGATTAATCTGAAATTACTGGGTAGAACGCTGAATAGACCAGTGATTTAGCAGTGTGAGAATGCGAAACAATCCATAAGGAGAATGAGTGTGACACATTCCTTTTGCGGTCAGGGTTGCAGGTTTTGCCCAGTCACTGAGAGGAATGCTCCAGGGATCGCTCCCCCACAAGGCGGTAATCTGTTGGCGATCGTCCTCAGAAACGCTTTCCCATAACTCTCTCAGCGTCGGACTGTGAACGGCATACCAACCCAAGTTGCTCCAGGAGCCGTCAGTGGCAGGACTGTTTTGCACTTTTGGAGATTTGACCCATCGCCGCTGTATCCAGTCACTTGCAAAGATCAGCAGTTTCTCAGTATGAGAGGCACCCGGCCGCCAGCCCCGATTGGCATCGACGATCGACGTTCCACAAATGCGAGCGACGACTTGGCTCCAGAGAGTGGCGTTAATTTTCCATTGAGGACGAGTTTGGCTGTAGCAGTCGGCGATCGCGCGATCGGCAAGAAAAATATCATAGGGTACGATGCGAAACATCATGTTGTCAGATAGTCCTGGTTGATAGCACCCTGGTCGGACTCGTCGATCTTCTACTTGCAGACGCTGTTCATCGGTGCGAAGTTTTTGAGGTAGATCACCAAACCAGTTTTGTAAACGCTGGTCGATCGCTTCTGCAAATTCAGGCGGGGCAGGTCGAGGCGGATCTTCCATTAGGAAACCTCTAACAGCAGTTTCATCAAACTGAAAAAACGGAAGATTGCGCCCTAAAAATTGCACATAGCGCTGCTCAAGACAGGCTCCCTTAAACAAATCGTCTACTGGAAATGCAGCCAATACCGTTTTGGCTCCCAGCTTTTGTATCGTCTCTAAAGTGCCTAAAAAATGATTGTCTTCGACCGACCACATCGCACCCGAAATCTCGACTCCCTGACGCATCCAGCGGGGATAGTAATCTTTATCCCTGGCATAGCCTACATACTCGACACCCGCAGCCTCACAGAGTTGTTGAGCGATCGCAGACTCCCGATTTGGAACGTCATAGAGATTAACTCCATACATACTAGAGGAATCATTTGCAGCAAAAGGAATCACGCGAGAATCCATACCGCCACTCACATAAGTCACAACGGGAGAAAGATGAGGTAGCGTGCGGATTTTGATTGCAGTTTGAACGGCTTCAGTCAAGTTATCTACTGCATGATCGAAGCTAGAAGCGAATCCAGTTTGAAAGGGTTGCCAGTAGATCCGATGACAGGAAGTAGAATCCTTGAGTTGCCAGCACCAATGGCTCGCAGCACCTGCATATTTGATTTCGTTGTAATAGGTGTGAGGAGGCGTAATTTTCCATTCCCGCAAAAACTCTGCCATCGACACACGATCAGATGTTGTATGAGTTTGAGAATCATTAGTGATCGCATCGGGGAACGTCGAAACTATACAGTTCTTAGCTGACTCAGCACGATATAGAAATGCTGGATAGAAACCAAAATGATCAGTTAGTAAATGAACAGTTTGCTCCCGTGGATCGTAAATGAGGACAAGTGCAGAGCCATTAAATCGTTCGATTGCAGCAACACCACCAGATAAGTAGCGATCGAGCAGCAGACGATTACTCAAACCTCCCGTAAATTGACTTAGCCCTTCAGCCCGTAACCAGTCTGACTCTTCCCAAGCGACCCGCCCCGACGTAATGACACGCACCCCCGTTTCAGCATGATAAGCAGGCGCAAACAAGTCAGAGGGATCATGGCTCACCCAAGCGATCGCTAAATTTTCCTCAACGATCGTCTCCACCGATTCCCCTGGAAAACAGATTAGACGATCAACAGATTGTTGAATGCGATCGCGATCAGAATGACCCAACATTGCATATAAGCCTGCCATTTCTCTAACCTTACTTCCGTTTACCTGACACTCTTAATCAACCGACACCTGATGCGGCATTTTTTACGCGACTGATTGACTCAACTGATACACTTTACGCTCGAAAAAGTTAACCTAGCTGACTGGTAAAAGTTGACTGGTAAAAGTTGACTTTCCAAATCCTGCAAACCCGCCCACAGCAAATTTTCTCAGGTTCTCTGCTAGATTTACTTACACGACTTTAATGCTTTCAAATCGCCTAAAGACATAGCGAGTTGTCCACAAGGTAAATAAAGTCTGAAACACAACGTGGGTCACTAAAACAGAAATTGCAACACCCAAAACATGCCAGTGAACTCCAATCAGCAAACCTGCTGCAAAAATACCTGTAAACATACAGCTTGCTAATAAATCTAAACCTGGCTCACCTACTGCCAGCAACACCTGAGAAGCCGCATCTGCAAACGGGCGCGTGATAGCTGATAAACAGATTAAAATTAAAATTGGAATCGCTGCAATCCACTTTTGACCGAATACAAGCGGAACATAAATAGGAGCCAAACTAGATTGCAATAGGACGACGGGAATGATAATTAATGCGATCGTCCTAAAGCTGCTCAGATAACGCTGGCGAAACTGCAACCAATTCGATCGCACTGCACACAAATGAGGAAACAGCGCTGAGTTGATGGCATTGATAAAACTCAAGCTAATTCCCAACCCCGCATTAAAGGCAAAGTAGTAAACGCCCAACTCTTCGATACTAATAAACCAGCCTACAATCAAATAATCTAAATTGTTGCGGAGGGTTTTGAGAAGCTCGATGCCTAAGACGCTGCGCCCAAAGCGAGCAATCTCCCCCCAATACTGAGTCGAAAAGCCTTGAGTCGGCCGCCAGGGGTGACTTCTGTAGTAAATGATCACCCAAATGGGAGCCACTAAAAGTTTGGGCAACACGATCGCCCACATGCCCCATCCTAAAGCCGCAAAGCAGGCAGTTAATAAATTATCTAATGAAACCTGCAATACATTGGTAACGGCTGTGACCTTCAGTTTATTCTCACGCTGGATCAGGATCGACTGTATATAGGCAATCGGAACGATTAAATAAACAAGTGCGATCGTGCAAATGGGAAGAATCAAGCGATCGTCACGGTAAGACCATGCAATTAGAAACGCTGCGATACATTGAGTGATGAATAGACTGAGATAGATAATCCAATTGAGCCAGTAGGCCGCGATCGATAGCTCCTCCAACCGTTCTTCTTCGACTTGAATGAGTTTTGAACCAATCCCAAACTTAGTAAATACTTGAACAAATTCATTAGTCGTCAACACAACAGCCGCTAGACCATAATCATAGGCTGTTAAGAAATGAGCCAGCGTGACAGTCGTGCCCAGACGAAACACTCGAATGATTACTTCTGAACCACTCAGCCAACTCAAATTACGAATAAATTGGCTCGAAAATTTCTGCTTAAAAAAACTAGTTACGACTTTAAGAGCGTTCACGGGAGCATCCCCACAAGTTAAAAATCTGTCTGAGGTATTGCACCAATTTGAATTTAGAATTCCCAACTTATGGGAATGATCACCTCAAGAATTCAAGGTTTTTTTGAGCAACCCTTCCCAAGAACTGACATACATTTCCCAGGCATCTCTCACGGATTCGCGCCCATTATTTCCCCAAGTTTCTAATGTCTCGGCTGGGAGAGCCGCGATCGTTTGTATTGCATCTGCTAGCGATCGTGGATCATCTGGTGAAACCAAAATTCCACAATTCTGAATCTGCTCACTGAGTCCATCCACATCAGAGACAATCACAGGTTTACCTGCCGCTTTGGACTCGACGCAGACATTGCCCCAAGGCTCCCAGCGAGAAGGAATCACCACAACATCACAGGCAGATAAAAAGGCAGGAACATCTTGAACAGTGCCCCAAAATTTAACGTTGGGTTGCCCTTGAGCGAGTTGTCTGAGCAGGGTTTCATCTTCACCATAGCCCCCTAGATTGAGTTGCAGATTGAGGTCGGATACGAGACGAAATGCCTGCAACAAAACATCAAATCCCTTCTGCTTAGAAAAGCGACCATAGGCACCCAAAACGAATGGCTGGTTAAGAATTTTTGAGGGCACTGTAAAGTTCTTCTGACAAACACAGCACTGATTAATTAACGTGAGTTTTTTAGGGGAAACCAGGTGGTTTTGCTGCATCCATTTTTGCTGCCCTTCAGAGATAGAAACTACTTGATCGACCACTCCGTAACAAAGCCTGAGCATGAATCGAAATCGAGCTAAATTTTCAACATTGTGCGCTTCAAATCCAGCCGAGTAGTGGTGTTCGTGAATGACTAAGTGTTTGGTGTAGAGCTTGATTAGAGATAGATTGAGCGATCGCTTCCAGGAACACGGATTGCGAAAGATCACAATGTCAGGATGATTGGTTTGCAGAATAGGTAACACTTCATGCGATCGCACTACTCTAAACTCAAACTCATCGCCTAATCGAGACTGTGACAAACAGCGCATCGTTTGGGTGACACCGCCGATACTATGGTCATCCAGTACTTGTAAGATTTTTGGTTTCATGATCAATTTCAATAGGGGCAAAAATTTTAACGGGTTCCTTAAAGGCAATCCCCATGATGATGAGAGCGGGGTAAAAAAGGTAAGCCAAAATTTCTAGGTTCTCGCCAAAGGTGTAGAGAAATAGAATAAACACCATACTCAACCCCAGTCTGGCTACTCTACTAGATTGAGACTTCACCGCCAAATCAACAAAGCTATAAGCCAGTGGAATCGCCAGCGCAGCAAACCCAACCAGCCCTTTGACATAAAGCAACCCAAACCAGGAATGATGCGACCCGATCGGCATAAATTCAACTAAATGCGGCCCCGGTTCAACAATGCCATGTCCCCAAATCGGGGCTTCTGTTTGCCATCGTTCGACCGCAATTCTCCCCAAAGCTTCTCGAACTCGCGAAGAGGCGGCTCTAGCGGATTTGAACTTTTCTTTGAAGTCCTGTAAGGCTCCTAAAATAGTTGGTGAAACGATTCCGCCAATCCAAGTGAGAACGCCTAAACCAATTAGGGGAACCGGACGAGACAAACTTGATAATGTGCGCGTGATTACCAGTACAACGGGAAACGCCAACAACGCTAAACGAGACACCGAAATTACACACATAAAAATTGATCCAGCGATGCCTAAAAACCGCCATTTGGGATCTTTTTCCTCAAGCGCTAAGAAGAAGTAGACATTACCCATAAAGCCGAGTGCAGGGGCCCAGGGGGTAAACAGTCGCCACCGGGGTTGACCATTACTGGGATCAATTTCATAGAGGCTGGGCGCAAAAAATTCGGGGCCGGGGCCACCAATCAACCGGAGTGGTGACACATAAGGAGACGGTGGTAAATGCGCCAGATACGCTAAAAAGAATAGCGGGAACAACACAAGCGTTTGCAATCCAATAATGCAGGCGATTCGATAAAGTAACTGCGGTCGGATCTTCATCGCGCCCACTAAAGGAAACACAGCTAACAATGCCCAGCCCTTTGCCCACCCGATCGACGACTTGATGATCATGCTGGTTTCTAGATTGAAATCTAAATGACCCATAACCAGGGCCACTTCCATCATCAGCATTCCAGCAATCCACACCCAGGTCGCCCACGGGATGCGAATCTGATCTTCTGGCGGCGTGTCATCGGTCTGGTTCCACAACTGACGAATTAGATCGCCAAATAAAATCCAGCCGACCACCGATCCGACGACATACAATCCTCCAATAATAAAGAACCCATACGTCCACAGCAGGCAGTACCACAGAACTTTCTCAGAAAAATTTTCTGGTTTGATCATGCCTTTTCACTGCCCAACGTGGGATCGATCGGCAACGCAGGTAGAGAAGAAACCGAGGACTTTGGACTACGCGCGATCGCCATCAGCCGCTTACGCCACCAGAGCAGAGCAAACCCCCCACTAGAAAAAATAGACCCGATTACCGCCCCGGCAATCACGAGAGACTTTTTGGGAGCACTCGCTTTGTCGGGCAAACTCGGTTCTTGCACCATTTGAATCAGTGGATAAGCTGTAAAAATATCGGACTTACCCAGATCCAATTTCGCCACTGTAGACGCAAAAACCGCTTCTGCCGTCTGCATTTCTCGCTTCATATTTTCCAGGGTTGTTTGTCC
>NZ_JBJPHU010000266.1:0-1807 GCF_052939515.1 Phormidesmis sp. 146-33 | reverse complement strand
GCGACAGGTTCGTGCGGAACGTGCTTTATGCGATCGGGAACTCGGGCCTGCCAGAGCTTGGCGCCGTGGCGGCGGGGTTGGTGGAGGATGACGATCCTGCGGTTGCGGATGCGGCGCGCTGGGCGGTGGAGCGGCTGAGAGGGGTCTAGATGAACAGGCTGAAGGGCAAGACGGCGATCATTTCGGGCGGGGCGACGGGGATGGGCGCAGCCTCGGCGCGGCTGTTCGCGGCGGAAGGCGCGGCGGTGGGCGTGATCGACCGGAACGTGGCGGCGGGGGAGGCGCTGGTGGCCGAGCTGGTGTCGGCTGGGCATCGGGCGGTGTTCGCGCGGGCCGACGTGTCGTCGAAGGGTGAGGTCGAGGCGGCGGTGGCCAGCGTCAATGCGGCCTTGGGGCCGGTCAACGTGCTGTTCAACCACGCGGGCACCATCGTCATCAAGCCGTTCCTTGAGACGGAGGAGGCGGACTGGGACTTCCTGTTCGATGTGAACGTGAAGTCGATGTACCTGATGACCCGCGCCGTGCTGCCGCAGATGCTGGAGCAGGGGAAGGGGTCAATCGTCTGCACGTCCTCGATTTCAGCAGTTTATGCGACGCCGAACGAGGTTCTGTACGACGCGACCAAGGGGGCCTGCCACATCTTCGCGCGGGCCATTGCGGTGGAGTTCCGGGACCGGGGCATCCGCTGCAATGCGGTCTGTCCGGGGTTTATCCAGACTCCGCATGGCGACCGGGAGGTCGAGGGGCTGATGCAGTTGGGCGTCGATGTGTCGGACGCGGCGATTGCGGCGGCTCAGGGGCGGATGGGGAGACCCGAGGACGTGGCGCGGGCGGCGCTGTATCTGGCGTCGGACGATGCGGAGTTCGTCAACGGCACCCAGCTTTTCGTGGATAACGGGTTCTCGGCGGTCTAGCTGAGCGCGCGGTCAAGGTGGGTGTAGCCGCCGTCGGGGAAGAGCCATTGGCCGGTGGTGTGGGATGACCGCGGCGACAGAAGGAACACCACGGTATCCGCGATCTCGCGCGGGGTGGTCATGCGCTGGCCAAGGGGGATGCGGCGGGTGATCTCCCTCAGCCGTTCCTCGGGGTTGTCGAAGGTTTTCAGCCAGTTGGCGTAAAGGGGCGTCATCACCTCGGCCGGGATGACGGCGTTGACGCGGATGCCGTCCGAAAAGAACGCGGCGGCCCATTCGCGGGTGAGGCCAAGCTGGGCGGCCTTGGCGGCGACATAGGCAGAGGTTCCGCCCTGCCCGGTCAGGGCGGTCTTCGACGACACGTTGACGATGGCGCCCTTCGTTGCGCGCAGGTCGTCGGCGAGGAGGTGGACCAGCGTGTAGTAGTGGACGAGGTTGCGGTCGAGGCTTTGGCGGAAGGCGTCGGGTCCGGCCTCGATCCCCACGGAGTCGTTGGCCCCGGCGTTGTTGACGAGGCCGTCGATGCGCCCGTGTCTGGCGCGGATCTCGGTGACCGCGCGGCGGCACTGGTCGTCGTCGGAGAGGTCGGCGAGGACGACATCCGCCCTTGCGATGCCGCCAAGCCAAGCGGCGTCGGGGGCGCGACGGGTGAGGATCACGGGGATGGCGCCTTCCTCGGCCAGAACCTCGCTGACGGCGGCCCCGATGCCGGAGCCTCCGCCGGTGACGATGACGACCTTGTCGCGGAGACCGAGGTCCATCAGGTTTTCACGACGCGCTGGGTCTGGGAGCCGAGGTTTTCGATCCCCAGCCGCATCACCTCGCCGCCCTTCAGGTAGACCGGGGGTTTCTGGCCAAGGCCGACGCCCGGCGGGGTGCCGGTGGAGATGACG
>NZ_JBJPHU010000265.1:0-1809 GCF_052939515.1 Phormidesmis sp. 146-33 | reverse complement strand
TCATCCCAGATGCCATCTTTGCTAAAAACTTGTTGCAGGACACACCCGCAGAAGCGGTTAAGCCTGTCTCTGAAAAGATCTATCCATTAGGCAGAAGTCGGTAGAACGCAGACAGGGCTTAGGCATGAGTCGCCAGTTGCGCGCCTTCGAGCAAATCATGGAACTTTCCTAGTCCTCGCCAAAGCGTTTTCAATCCTGGTTCTCCATCGTGCTTACGAGCCAGAAAGCCGCCGAGTTGGGCAATCCAGCGCACGACCTGGCGTAACGTGGGTGGTTTTTTCGAGCAGTTTTTGGGTTCAAACCTGCGCCGCAACAGTCGCCACTCGTGCGGTTGCAGCACCGTTTCACACGATTCATCTGGGGTGAGTCGAGCGCGATAGGTCAACCCCATCAAGCGCCATGCCACAATCGAGTAGGTTGCTAAGGCATTCAACAATCGCTCTTTGGTTTCGAGTTGCAACTGTTCAAGGCGACAGCCACTTTTGAGCGTGAAATGAAACCGCTCAATTAACCAGCGTAAACTATACCACCGCACACATTGCCAGGCTTGCTCCAACGTGTCGATAGGCAGTGTCGTGAGCAACAACCAGTGAATCGGTTGCCCCTCGGCAGGCGGTGTACATTCTTCGACCAGCAAAGCATTGAGCGTCACGGGTTGACACTGCTTGGGCTGCTTGTGTTGCCGCGGCACGTCAATGGTCACCTGCATTGCCCGCAGGCTTAAAGTTGTACTCCGGGCAACTTGGCTAGGGTTGCGCCCTACCTCAATCGCTTGCTGTCCGAGTACCGGAGCCTGCTCCACCGTGGGAATCAGATAGCCAAGCTCATGCTGCACACGGCGATTGTGTTCCGCTCGGATCAGCAACTCGCTCTTTGCGCGTCGTGGCAGCACAAATAAGTCGTAGATGTCGGCTTCTCGGTCGCCCACATGAATCATCTGCACCGCTGCGTCCACCTCGCGCTCGGCAGCACTCAAAGTATCGAGCCAGCGCTGGCTTTCTTTGTCGCAGGTGGCTTTCTGCTTGCGTTCTCCTCGCTTGCCACTGCGCTCACTGCGCGTCCAAGTGTATTGATGCAACAGTCCGAGCGGCTCACCCCTGCCACTGACTCCGAAGCAGCTATGCACCTTGATGCCTTGATTCGTGCCCTGGTGGATGAAGCCTAATCCCGTCGTCTGCTTCAATCGATGAAAGTCTAAATCCGTTGTGTCCTGTATCGCCAGCACCACGCCCGCTTGAGTCGCCCGTTTCACCACGCTACTGCGGTGACTCAACAGAATTTGAGAAGGCTGCACTTGCGGGTTTGCCCAGAATCGATAGATACTTTGACTCGCACTCGTACTTTGACTTACCTGCGGCACACTTGCGCTCGGATGCTCACTCAGCACTCGCACGGTTTCACACAATCGTTTACTATGCCGCAAATCTCCAAACGCTTGTGAATCGATCTCTTAGCTCACCCAATCCCGCATCGGTTTTTCCTCACAGTGAGTAGTCGTTTTCTCAGTCTGACATAAATAAACCCCACATCTCCTTCACAGCAATCCTTCTACACACTTTTGCGTAATGGATAGAAATGATTGGCGGGGGGTGGTGATTTTCACCGAAAAGCGATTTGATCCAGGGCTGCCACGCCACTATGCGGAGTATGAGAACAGTCCCAGGTTGCAGCGCATTTATTTGAATAAGTTGCCGATGGATGTGGGTGATCGCTCTCTCGGATTAGGGCTTCTGCAACTCATTGGAACTCCCCAGAAACAAGCTCCAGCGAAAGGACGGGCGTTAATTGAGCGAACTCGTCAAGAGCTTA
>NZ_JBJPHU010000059.1:0-40452 GCF_052939515.1 Phormidesmis sp. 146-33 | reverse complement strand
CATTAGGTGAGCGAGACTGCTCGGTACAGCGACGCAACCAAAAAGTGATCGAAGAAACACCCGCTCCCAACATCAGCGACGAACTGCGTCAACAACTTTATGAATCCGCTTTGCGATTGGGACGAGCGATCGCTTATCAATCTGCCGGAACCGTGGAGTTTGTGCTGGATGTCGATCGCAATGAGTTCTACTTTCTCGAAGTTAACACGCGCCTTCAGGTCGAACATGGTGTGACAGAAGCCGTTAGCGGCGTGGATTTGGTAGAGTGGATGGTGCAACTGGCGGCTGGCGATTCTAGCTTTTTAAATAGCTATCAGCATCAACCCCAGGGACACTCGATTCAGTTGCGGTTGTATGCCGAAGATCCAGGGAAGCAGTTTCAGCCCAGTTCAGGCACCTTAACCGAGGTAGAGTTTTCGTCTGAGATTCGCTGTGATACCTGGATTGAGACAGGAACTGAAGTCACGCCTTACTACGATCCTTTGGTGGCAAAGCTAATCGGACATCAAGACTCACGAGCAGGGGCGATCGCTCAGTTAAAAGAGGCACTCGATCGCACTCAACTGGCTGGCATTGAAACCAATCTCGATTATCTGCGCCAAATTCTTGATGATCCGACCTTCAACACGGGCAATGTGAGCACTCGATTTTTGCAGTCATTTGACTATGCGCCCTGTACGATCGAGGTGTTGCAGCCAGGTGCTTTTAGCGCGATTCAAGACTATCCCGGTCGGTTGGGCTATTGGAATGTGGGCGTTCCGCCGTCTGGGGCGATGGATCATTTGGCGTTTCGGTTAGCCAATCGTCTAGTTGGCAATTCTGAGTCTGCTGCGGGATTGGAACTGACCGTAACGGGGCCGACATTGCGCTTTAATATCGATACGATCGTTTGTCTAACCGGGGCACCCATGCAAGCCGAATTAGATGGAAGTCCAGTTCCTTTTTGGCAAGCGATTGCGGTATCTGCGGGCAGCGTTTTGCAGATGAAAGGCATTCAGGGTAATGGAACGCGCACTTATCTAGCTGTTCACAATGGATTCAACGTACCGGATTATTTAGGGAGCAAATCGACGTTTACGTTGGGTAAATTTGGTGGTCACTGTGGGCGATCGCTGCGAGTCGGTGACGTTCTCAAACTCAATCATTCTGGCATTCAACAAACTAATTTAACAGAATTGCCATCTGAACTCATTCCTCAGTATCCAAATCATTGGTCAATTGGTGTTTTGTATGGCCCACATGGGGCACCCGATTTTTTCACTCCAGCGGACATCGAAACGTTTTTCTCAACCGATTGGGAAGTGCATTACAACTCGGCTCGAACGGGGGTTCGTCTCATCGGCCCAAAGCCAGCGTGGGCTAGAAAAGACGGCGGCGAAGCGGGGCTACATCCTTCTAACATTCACGACAACGCCTACGCGATCGGCACCATTGACTTCACAGGGGATATGCCGATTATTCTCGGCCCAGACGGCCCCAGTTTAGGCGGCTTTGTTTGTCCAGCGACGATCGTGCAAGCAGAACTATGGAAAATCGGTCAACTTAAACCAGGGGATACCATCCGATTTTGTCAATGGAGTCTTGACGACGCGATTCAAAAAGAGATTGAGCAAGATCACCAAATTGCAACGCTAACAGTCACACAAGCGATACAGATTCAGAATGCTCCCACTTCACAAGAAGCAATCTTACATACAATTTTAGAATCACCTGGACAGATTGCGGTTACATATCGACGATCGGGCGACAAATATCTGCTGATTGAATACGGGCCGCTGGTGCTGGACTTCAATCTCCGCTTTCGAGTTCACGCTTTGATGAATTGGCTGATCGACCATCCCTTACCCGGAATATGGGATCTAACGCCTGGCATCCGATCGCTACAAATTCACTACGACGATCGCGTTCTACCTCTGACACAATTGTTAGAAATGCTAATTGCCGCAGAAGGAGAATTGACGGCGATCGACGAGATGGAAGTCCCGACGCGAATTGTTCATTTACCGTTATCGTGGGACGACGAATCGACTCAGTTAGCGATCGAGAAATACCTGCGATCGGTCAATCCATCTGCGCCGTGGTGTCCTAGCAATATCGAATTCATTCGTCGCATCAATGGTTTAGATGACATCGAACAGGTTTGCGAAATTGTATTTAATGCGAGTTATTTGGTGTTGGGATTAGGTGATGTTTATTTAGGCGCACCTGTGGCCACTCCCATTGATCCTCGTCATCGGTTAGTGACCACAAAGTATAACCCTGCACGTACCTGGACACCCGAAAATGCCGTTGGAATTGGGGGAGCTTATCTCTGTGTCTATGGTATGGAAGGCCCCGGTGGCTATCAGTTTGTCGGGCGCACCGTGCAAATGTGGAATACCTATCGCCAAACACCAGATTTTGAAAAAGGAAAGCCCTGGTTACTGCGATTTTTTGATCAGATTCGCTTTTATCCCGTCTCGGCATCTGACCTACTTAAATATCGAGAAGACTTCATTCATGGCAGAGTTCAATTAGAGATTGAAGAAGCCACGTTTAGCCTGCGACAATACAACGAATTTTTGGAGTCGATCGCCACCGAGTCCGCTACCTTTAAAGCCAAACAGCAAGCCGCCTTTGAAGCCGAACGCGATCGCTGGGCCGCCAATCCCCCAATCGAGCAGCCAGAAGACACTACGCTGGCGATCGACGAACCTCCCTTTGATCTCCCGCCCAACAGTCAACTTGTCGAAGCGCACGTTCCTGCCAATGTTTGGCAAATTGTGGTTGAGAAAGGAGCGATCGTGGCGGAAGGCGATCGATTAGTCATTCTAGAATCAATGAAAATGGAAATTGCCATAACTGCGCCCATTACCGGGACTGTGATTGAAATCTTCTGTACCGAAGGGCAAATGGTGGCCGTCGGTCAATCGCTCTTTGTCATTCAGTCAACCGAGTCAGCGAATTAATGCATTGCTCAACTTCAATTTACTAGAGTTCTTTCCCTTCGCTGTTTGACGCTTCTGCCCTCAAGCTGCCAGTTCTAGGGGACTTTAATACCAAGTTGAAAATAAGCTGCAACCAATTGATCAGTCAAACTTAGTCAAAGTCCCCCAGAATTGGGGGATCTAGGGGGCGATGATCTGTAGCAAGTAACCGCTGATTTGGTATCAGACAAAAGATAAGCACAAGAATTCTAGACGTAGATAGCAATTCTATTTAATTCAGAATTCTAAGGATCGTGAATTGAATAAGATCGATGATTGCCTGGTTGCTTCGCCCCCTAAATCCCCCAGTCTGGGGGACTTTGAGAAAGCAGACATTCTAGAATTTAAGGCAGTTTCGCGGTTCAAAGTCCCCCAAATTTGGGGGATTTAGGGGGCAGAAGCCGAATTAAACGAAGCGAAACCGCGAGAATTACAGGTTGTTTAATTCAGGATTCTAAGTAAAAAACCACGGACTTTCTACATCAATTCTTGTCGTAGCCGATGAATGATCGTATCTGGCTCAACCTGATTGAGAATGTCTTGAATCACGGTACTCGCGCCCTGTGCTCCCCAAGTGCAGCCTTGCTCTAGATAAACTTGTGCAGCCCGACCGACTGAATAGGAACCATATCCCGCAATTCCTGCCTGAACGATCGACACCCCCGCCAACGCCGGAAACCCCGCCGAACTGTCTACCCCAGACGCGATCGCGGCCGCACTTTTGCCCATGCCCAACAGAATGCCGCTGCCAATTTCACCTAAAATCAAGCTCCCAGAACTGACCAAAATCGTTTTCAACAGTTTGCCAGCTTCATAGCGGGTCATCGGTAACCCATATAAGTTAGCCAGCGATCGGATCATCGCCAAGTCAGAAATCACACCGCCAATCAGATCCACAAATGCAATGGGGTTGAGAGCGATCGCTAACGCTTTGTAGCGAGTAAACTTCCAGATCAGAGCTTCTGCTTCGACGTTGCGGAGTTCGATGATGCGTTCTGCGATGTGGGTTTCGGCGGTTCTTGCCTGCGTGAGAGCATTTAGAGCGAGGAGCGATCGACCTTCTCGATTGAGAATCGTCAAAATTTTGTATTTCAATTCGTCAATCTGTGGCGGTGGCGTTTCCCATTCATAAGTGATGCGTCCATCTGGGTATTCTACTCGCATTTGCATTGGGGTTGGTTCTGCGGCAACCATCACGATCTCATCTTGAGTCAAAATCTGTTCTAATTGTTGACGGCTTCCCGTTCTGCCTCCCAATCGCTGCAAATTTTCGTAGATTGCTTGACGGCTTTGCTCAGGATATAAATCAATCTTGTTAAAGACGAGAATTAATGGCTTTTGGGCCTGTCGTAACTCGCAGAGTGCTTTGTATTCAGTGCGCGTGATGTCTCCTGACACGACAAACAAAATCAGATCTGCCTGTTCTGCTACCTGACGCGCCATCTCTGCCCGTGTTTGTCCGTCAATTTCATCCAGTCCAGGCGTGTCAATCAACTCAATCTGAACTTTACCGCCCTGGGGCACGATCGCACTTTCTTCGGGCACCGTTCCGCCTTTTGGCGACCAGCAAACGATCTGTGGCTGTTGGGTCACGCCATTAATCGCACCCGTCTCAAATACTTTGTCTCCCAAAAGTGCATTCAGCAGGGCAGACTTACCGCGACTCACCAGACCAAAAACCGCAATCCGCACGATCGCGTTATCCAGCTTATTCAAATTGTTAGACAAGCGATCGAGTTCACCTTTAAGCGCGTTTTGCAGAACGGGATTTTTGGACAAGCGCACCGTCTGTGAATAGTTGGTAAACGCCTGACGCAAACTACTCCGCGCCCGTTTTAGCTGCGACTCTTGAGAGGTCGATCGAGAAGATTGAGAAGCTTGATTCACGGTTCGACACAGATTGCACGGCATCTCTATTCTTATGCAGAATTGTGCAAGTTGGAATCGCCAGATGATACGGCTTGTCGCGGGTGATAACCGAACCTTAGACTTAAAAGACTAGAGCGACAAAAGACTAGAGAGACAAAAGACATTAGACAAGAGACACCAGCAAAATGCTTCCCGTCTAGCCTCCAAAGTCCGAAGTCTAGAGTCCATGTATTGAATGGCTTTAGGTGGTAAAATTTCTGAAGCATTTTCCTTTCTACGATCGTCTTCTCTCTGTAGCCGTTTCGCCTCAACGATTCGATTTGAGGAAGCTTATTTTGCTGAATAGCCAAACAACTTTTTTCAGCGATCTAATCCTTTTGGAAGAGTGACCGATTCAGTTTTTTGTCCAAACTGTCAGGCAAAGCACCCTCTGCAAACTGCTTCACATCACCGGAGGAAACGTATGAATATCGACAACTTGTTCGATCGCTTACGAGGTAAAGACTCTGAAAATCGCAGCGATCGCGATGAAGACCGCAGATCTCGTCGAGATGACGATGACGACGATCGTTCTAGAGAAAAACGCTCCCGACGCGACGACGATGACGACGATGACGACGACGACGATTAATCATCTAGTAGTCCCGTAGAAAATATTCTGCAACTTCCACAGCGCTTACTCGGATAATTGGCGTAAGTTCGGTACGCTGTAAGCAGAGTTTTTTACTTGGCGATGCAAACAGACACTTCTGATAAAGCAGCTTCTCTCAAACGACTCAGATCGCTCGCTCACCTACTAGACAACGCGATCGGCATTCCAGGAACCCCTTATCGGATTGGGATTGACCCACTGATCGGACTGCTGCCAGGAGGGGGCGATCTGGTCATGGCGGGCTTTTCGGTATACATCGTTTGGGAAGCGGCGCGAATGGGACTGCCTCGATCGGTCGTGACGCAGATGGTTTCAAATTTGGTGCTGGATGCAGTCGGTGGAACGGTGCCTATGCTGGGCGATCTGCTGGATGTGACCTGGAAAGCAAACAGCAAAAATGTGGCACTTTTAGAATCTCATTTGGATGCTCATTCAGAAATCCCTCGCAGACAAAAGCGGGCCGATCGGGGGTTTGTCTTACTGTTGCTGGCTGGATTTATCTTGCTGGCGATTGGCATTTCTGCCCTGGCGGTGATTGTGATCGCGTGGCTGTGGAAGACGGTGACGGGCGGATAAAAGTGGACACCCAAAATCGATCGAGGGGTGTAATAATGATTCGGCTGTCTCTGACAAGACTCCGATGGTTCAAGCCTTGCATCCAACAACCCTGACTCCACTGACCCCTGAGCAGACTTTAGAATTGGGGTTTCAGCTACCTGATCCAGAAGACGAGCAGATTCCAGAATTAGAGTTTCAGCAGCAGATCGATCGGGCTTGGCAAGTGTGCGATCGCTTTGACTTACAAACTGACATCTGGCGCGGCCGAATTTTGCGAACGGTGCGCGATCGTGAGAAGAAAAATGGGGAAGGTCGCGGATTTGGCTTTCTCAACTGGCTCAAAGATCGCGAAATCAGCAAAACGCAGGCGTACAGTTTGATCGAACTCGCAAATAGTGCCGATACCCTGCTCGATAGCGGCTGTCTCGAACCCGAAGACGTTAATCAATTTAGCAAGCGGGCGTTTGTCGAAACGGCTCAATCGGTGCCAGAAGTCCAGCAAATGGTCGGAGACGCAGCCAAGAAGGGCGATCGCATTACCCGTCGAGAAGTCCGTCAACTGTCAGATGATTGGACGGTGATGACATCCGATTTGCTGCCCCTTGAAGTGCGCGAGAAAGCCGCCGATCAGACGATTCCAACGCGCTATCTGTCACCGCTGGTCAAACAGTTAGAAAAGCTGCCCGAAAGTCATCAAGTTTCGATTCGCGACAGTGTTGCCGAAAATTCTGACATTGACAATATCAAACAAGTCACTTCCGAAGCGCGTTATTTAGCGAAATATCTAGAAGCCGCCACCCAAGTCCAAACCATCAATAACGAATCTCTTAATCTAGAACTGGCGCTAGAAGAAGCTTTGAGAGTCGGTTGTCTAAGTTCGACCGCAGATTTGGTGAGTCAAGCCGCCCAATTAGAGCAAGCGATCGCCAAACTCTACACCACCTGGAAGCGCATCAACAAACTGTCAGAACGCATCTACGTTGATACGGGAGCAAGTACGCCGAACCTACGATCGCTGCTCAGTTGTCTCGATCAGTTGTCAGGAGAAGCGATCGAGTTCACAATGGGCGACCCCAACGGCGAAGGCTTTTCGCGCACGATTCGACTCAAGTTAGAGGGCGATTTGCAATCCGACGATCGCGCTACAGGCTAAAAAAATGACCTGATTTTATTCAGATAAATCGCCAAAGCGATCACGATATCGCTGTAACATTGCTTCTAACTCCTCGCCCGACAAATCAAATCGAATGCCAAGGTGAGGACTTGTCCAATTGGCGATTTCTTCGATCGCATCTAACCCATCTTCAGTTCTCTGCCAACCGCTAAACGTATTTGTATCAGGATCATAAATGTAATACTCCTGAATCTGATGGCGATCGTAGAACAGCAGTTTTTTCTCCATTTCAGTCTTGGTGTTGCCAGGAGACAAAATCTCAAACACAACTTAAGGCGGAATCTGATCTTCTCGCCACTGCTGATAAGAGCCTCTATCTCCTTTGGGTCTACCAAACACGACCATCACATCAGGCGCATTCCGAATCTCAGGACGGCCTTCTACGGGATACCACAACAAATCCCCTGCTACAAACACTGTCGGATCGTTGGCAAACAGCCAATCTAAGTTTTGTTTTATCTCAACAATCCAACGAAACTGTTTGGTGTTGTCTGACATCGGCTGACCGTCACTGTCGGGGTAAACGACGGTTTCTTGCAGATTGGAAACCATAGCCCGAAGCCTCTAAAACGCTTGCATTTCACTGTACCAAATTCAGCACTTCTACAGGACGATCGCACGGTCAAACTGCTGCTGTATCGAGAAGACAACATTGGCGAAGTATAGGTTGTGGATCATATTTTGGGTTAGTGATCGACAAGATTATTTATTCAACCACAGCTTTTAACAAAATTTAAGAGCCAAGAATCTGATAAGAAGGCTTACCGATCCTTGACTCTTGATCAACGGTTATGGACTGAATCCTGCAATGTAAGAGTTAAACAACTCCTTGCAGATGACTTGAAGCGATTACATTAACGACGAACGTTGGGAGTCAGAATGTTGATTACAGTTCCCACTGCCGCACCGTTGGCCGCATTTCTGACATTGTGGCGACGACCTGTGACTTGACCTGTCAGCGTACTCGCCCCCGCCCCAACAGCCGCATCTCGCAGCACATCTGGACGTTTGCCTTTGGGTGTTGTCAGATCGCGAGACTGATTAACCGCCGCCCCCGCGGCCGCCCCGTTGATGATGTTGGGCACTACTTTATGACCCGTGACGATGCTAGAGCCGATTCCTACTCCGGCACCGATACCTACATCGCGCCAAAAGTTTTGGTCGGCAGAGGCAGGCTTAACGGGAAGCATTGTTGCACTGATCAAGCTGGTGGCCATCACACCGGGCATGAGGACTCGCTTTAAAGTTAAATTCATGGCTGCACCTCCTAAAAGGAATGAACTGAAGAAAGCTCAGAGAGTCTGGTTTCTTCTTGCCAAGTTTGATCCTAGAAACTCAAACCAAAAGCGCCCTACGTCTTAGGAATGAGATCACTGAGAAAAATATTGTGCCGTTCTATCAAATGACCTATATCGATGTGGAGGTTGAGTCAGGATGTAAATCAGTGCATTAGTCGCTAATTGAACTATCCTGCTTAACTTGTGAATGCGATCGACCTCAAAATCTTCTTCCCCTTCAAGCATTTTTGTCAGACAAACAATTATGGAGTCTCAGTTGATCGATTCAACCCATTCCTCAAGTTTATGCCTCTCGTGTTGGTAAATTGTTGGGTGTTTCATCCACAGGTCAGAGGTAAAGTTATAAGAAATTTACTTAGGTTTGCATAGGTTCAGTTCAATTGTTGGGTTTTGATCGAAGGGGGAAGACCCATCGAATTTACGTTTTCTTAGGTGCATCGGTCAAGATAAAGGAACGGATTGATTAATGCGATCGTCCAATCCTATTCAACGTTGGGAAAACCTTAATAAAACCTTGGCAGGCTGTTAATAACTGATTGGTAGGGTTCTGTTATCTACCGATAATTCCTTACACAATCATGGATTGGTACAATTCTTCGCGTCTTCTCTCGACTCGTTTTAAGCGACGTGATCTTTTGCGTGGTGCGGGTGTTTTGACTGGCGTTGCAATCGCCTCTCAATTTCCTGATAGAGTCATCGCCCGACCTTTGTTTTCTAGCTATCCCTTTACGTTGGGAGTGGCTTCGGGTGACCCGTTACCGGATGGCGTTTTGTTATGGACAAGATTGGCTCCCAATCCGCTCAATGGCGGTGGAATGCCAGAAAATGCCGTCTCGGTCAGATGGCAGCTTGCTTTAGATGAAGGCATGAGACAGGTTGTGAAGTCGGGCACCAAGATCGCAACGGCTGATTTTGCCCATTCAGTGCATGTCGATGTACGCGGATTGGAGCCAGGGCGCACCTATTGGTACCAGTTTAAAGCGGGGAATGAAATTAGCCCGATCGGTCGAACTCGCACCGCACCCGCTAGAAATCAACCATTAGATCGGCTACGATTTGCATTAGTCAATTGTCAAGACTGGCAAAATGGCTATTACACCGCTTATAAACATGTCGCAGAAGAAGATCTTGATTTAGTCGTTCATGTTGGCGATTACATCTATGAATATGGGCCAGAACCCGGCGGCCCCCGTCAGCACAATAGCCCTGAAATCATCACCCTGACTGACTACCGCAATCGTCACGCACTTTATAAGACTGACACCAATCTGCAAGCGGCTCATGCAGCCTTTCCCTGGGCGGTCACCTGGGATGATCACGAAGTTGAAAACAATTACGCCAACAGCATTTCTGAAAACGAGGGCGACTCACCCGCAGACTTTTTGGTGCGACGGGCCGCTGCTTATCAGGCTTATTATGAACATATGCCGTTGCGACGATCTTCTCTACCCAAAAGTGCCAATCTGCGTCTCTATCGTCGGCTGACCTTTGGGGATCTGGCTCAATTTAGTATTCTAGATACGCGCCAATATCGTACTGATCAACCCTGTGACGATGGGCTAAAACCACTCTGTGAAGCCGCTCTCGACCCCAAGGCCACTCTGACCGGAAAGGCACAAGAACGCTGGTTGTTTCAAGGTCTACAACAATCGCCTGCTCGCTGGAATGTCATTGCTCAACAGGTGATGTTTTCTCAATTTGATTTTGATGCGCGTCCAGAAGTTAAAGCCTTTAATGTAGATCAATGGGATGGTTATGTTGCTGCCCGCGATCGCGTTCTCAGCTTTTTGGATCAGCAGAAACCCTCTAATCCGATTGTATTAACAGGGGATATTCACTCTAGTTGGGTGCATGACATCAAACGAGATTTTAATCAGCCCTCTGCCACGATCGGAACTGAATTTGTAGCCACTTCCATTTCGTCAGATTTCCCCACTCAGTTTATTGAACCTGTCACCCTGGCGTTGTCCAATAATCCTCATACAAAGTTCTTTAATGGTGCTTTGAGAGGGTATGTGCGCTGTGATTTGAACCGCGATCGCTGGCAAAGTGATTATCGAGTCGTCTCAACCATTCGCGAACCGCAGGCGACGATCAGCACTCTAGCTTCTTTTGTCGTCGAGGATGGTCAACCTGGCGCTCAACGGGCCTAACGGTAGTTCGAGAACGCCCCCAAATCCCCCACAAGTGAGAGACTTTGAACTGTGGAAGTCTTAAAGTCCCTCAGAATTGGGGGGTTGGGGGGCAGAAGCACTGAACAACGAAGCCTAGGAACTCAATCGCATTCCCTCTCTCAGCGCACCCAAAAATAAGCTATCAACAGCGTCACCAACGTTAGCGGAAAGCCAAAGCGCAAATGTTCTACAAAAGAGAGTTTGTAACCCAGTTTGGCAGCAGCTTCGATCGTAATCAAATTAGCCACCGATCCAAAAACCGTAAGATTCCCTGCCAACGTTGAACTAGCAGCCAACAGTAACCAGGACTTCGTATCGTCTGCACCAATTAACGGACTCAACAACAGCACCGCAGGCACATTTGAGACAAGATTAGACAAGATTGCTGTGACGCTGGTTAGTCCCGCAGAAGACCCGATCGCTTTCGTTAACGGCGCTAATAAATTTAGTTGTTCAGTCGCTTTGGTGAGAATAAATAAGCCTGAAAACATCACCAACAAATTCCAATCGACTTCGCGTAAAATGCGCTCTGGTTTGACGCGGCGTGTGATTAACAAGATACTGGCTGCAAGTAGGGCAGATTCGGCTAAGGGTAATCCGCTCGCAAACGCAGTCAGCAAGCCACTCATGACGACGATCGTTTTGATCAGCAAAGGTCGATAAATTTGCTTGTCAGAAATAGAAAAGCGTTCACGAGCGATCATTGACCGAACTTCAGGATACAACAGCCACAGCCATGCAATTTGAATCACTAAACCAATCAAAGCGATCGGAGTCAAGGCCTTAGCAAATTCTAAGTAGCTGATTTGTGAAAATGAACCAATGAGAATGTTTTGAGGATTACTGCTCAACGTGGCAACAGACCCGATATTCGTCGCGCCCGCCATCGCTAACAGATAAGGAATTGGATTCAAGCGTAACGTCTTTGTCAAACTGAGAATTAACGGCGTGAAGATCAGCGCGATCGTATCATTCAAAAAAACCGCAGACACGACTCCGCATCCAAAAGTCAACGCAACGATTAACCCAAATGGACTGCTGGTGAGACCGAGTAACCACGCGATCGCTAATCGAAAAAATCCCCCATAAGATAGACTCGCATTCACAATCATCATACTTAGGAGGAATACAATCGTCGTGGAGTCGATCGCTTGCCACGCATTCTTGAGACTCAAAACGCCCAACGCAATCACGAATGCAGATCCGACCAGCGCGATCGTCGCTCGATTCATTCTCAAGCCTGGGAAGTAGCCGATCGCTAACCCCAAATAAGTCAGCCCGATCACCCCATATTTCAAGAAATCCACACTTCACATCCTGTTTTGAGATTACGGATATGTCCATTGGCGGAGAGCCTCACTATAATTAGCAGGATTTCCACACCAGACTTTTAGGGCACAATTTGACAAGATGAAAGTATCAAAGAGGGTAAACCCATGAAACTGTACGACTGGTATCGCAATATTATCCGCAACTCTAAGTATCGCTGGCTGATTATTTTGGGCACGTTGGCTTATTTGTTAAGCCCGATCGACTTGTTGCCTGATGTGATTCCTGGCATTGGTCAAATTGACGATGGTTTGCTGCTAACTCTGCTGATTGCTGAAGTGTCTCAGGTGTTGCTTGATAGAGTGAAGACGCGCAAAGGAACAGAGCCGACCGAAACGGTGGATGGCGCTCCCGTCAATGCTGATACGGTGGATGTGAAGGCGACCCCCGTCAAGTAGGCTGCATTTAGCCAATTTCAACCCAGTTTTGAAGAGGTGCGGTTGCAGAAATCGTGCCTTTTTTCATTGCTTGCCTATTGCAATGGGCCAAATACAATCTTATAAATTGCCGATTCATTCAGTTGATTCAACACGCGCAGATACTCACGAGCATCGTTGCGACGGGTAGAGAAATGGACAACCTGCCCAATCTCAAAGAACGAAAATTGATGCCATAAATTGGACTATGTAGTTGACACGAAACAGCCGCAATTGCTACAACTTGGATTTAGCATGGAGCAGATTGCTGAACTAGCAATTCTCAGTATGGCAAAAAGCTGTTCAAGTCCTGGAAATACCTGTAATGTAACGAGAATTGCAGGGGTGTAGGTCGGCTCTTTATGCCATAAGCTGGACATGATGAATATCGGCTATGTCTCTATGACTGAGACTATCTGCCTTGAAACTATTTACTAAAAGCGAAGAGTAATTGCATCATTAACGACCGCATTCTCTGTCGCGTTCACGAAACACACCGAACGATCGCCACCTGCATCGCATCCGACACAAAACACGCGCCACCAAACTTATTCAAAATCGGGTTGAGCGTTTCAATCACGCCGTCAATCTGGTCAGGGTTGCAGAAAGCAATCACGTAAACATTATCTAAACTATTGAGCGCAAAATCTTCGGAGATGGTGCCGCGATCGCTCTTTCCCGTCACATTATGAATTACGGTGTAACCCGGAACACCTGCTTTCTCAAGCCCTGCAAGAATTTTGTTTAGCTCCACCGAGCTGGCCATAATCTCAATGCGTTTGACCGATTGCATAAAGTTAGCTCCAAAATAAGTTGATACCGTACTGATAAAGCGGAATTCCAAAAATAATATTGAATGGGAACGTGACAGCCAGCGCAGTCGAAATATATAAGCTAGGATTCGCTTCGGGAACCGTCAGACGCATCGCAGCAGGAACGGCAATATAAGACGCACTCGCACACAAAACCGCAAACAATAACGCATCACCAGGAGACATTTGGATCACTTTCGCGATCGCTAATCCCAACCCTGCATTCACAACGGGAGTCAAAATCGCAAACGCAATCAAAAACACCCCCGCTTTCTGCAAATCTTGAATTCGTTTGGCGGCGACCAGTCCCATATCTAGCAGAAAAAACGTCAACGCTCCATAAAACATATCTTCGACAAAAGGTTTCAAAACCTGTGCGCCATGTTCTCCGGTAAGAATGCCGATCGCCACACTTCCCACCAGCAAAAAAACCGACCCATTCAAAAACGATTCGCGCAACACTTCGCCCCAGTCGAATGCTTGCTCCGTCTCAGTCGCCGCAAACACTTTCACTAACACTAAACCGACTATGATTGCAGGCGATTCCATCAATGCTAGAGCAGCCACCATATAACCATCGCTGGCAATGCCTAACTGATCGAGAAATGAACCCGCCGTGATAAACGTAACCGCACTAATCGAACCGTATGTAGCCGCGATCGCCGCAGCATTATAAGGATCAAGTTTGATTCGCAAAATGAAAAACGTGTAAATGGGAACGATACACGCCATCAGAATCGCTGACATGATTGCTAAAATGACATCCTGACCAATGCCACTTTTCACCAATTCGACTCCGCCCTTGAAGCCGATCGCAATCAGCAGATACAACGAAAACAACTTAGGAATCGGCGGCGGAATCTCTAGATCCGATTTGACCAATACCGCCAACATCCCCAAAAAGAAAAATAACACAGGCGGATTCAAAAGATTGGACATCACCAGGCTGAGATCCATCGTCACCAAGACTCCGATTCATAAACGTTACGAATCTTCAGATTACAGCACTGAGTTGCGAATATTTGCTGAAAGGCGACCCCTTGCGGGTAACTCGAAGAAATCGTCCCTACTTTTTGTGGCTGCTATAATAATTCAGGAAACCTGGGGCTGTAGCTCAGATGGATAGAGCGACCGCCTCCTGAGTAATTGGGCACCGTAAGGGAAACTTTACGAGTGAATGTGATCAAATTCGGTGAACCCTGCAAAGTGAGAAATCTTCTGACTTATGGGAATACCGAGCCAAGCCGATAAGAGCGGTTTGAAGGATAAATTTTGGGTTTTGAACTTGAAGTCAGAACTCAAAACTGAGAACTCAAACTCTTCGGAAGGTGTAGAGACTAGAAGGTCACTACCTACGGGCATTAGCCTATGGTAAAGGTATAGTCCAGAGAGTGAGGAAACTCACACAAATCTGAAGCGGTAGGTCGAGGGTTCGAGTCCCGCCAGTCCCGTATCCCAGGAATTTCTGATTTAGTTTTTGCTTCACGATCGCATCAATTCTGCTTGTAGCGACCTTGATGGGCTGACTTCAAATTTTAATGAATCCGGTCGCTTTAGTTAGTCTAATTCAACTTTGTCTCATTCAACTTTGATCGGGAACGATCGACATAGCTACAAGTTTTCTTAACTCAGCCCCTTCATTCCCGCCGCTACATAGGCTGCGTCTGTCACCATTCCGACTAGCGTAATGGGATTGTTGGCGGGCGAAACATAGCGATCCTTGGGCACCGAAAAGAGATACTTCACCGTCGATCGCACATAGACGACTAGCACCACCTCGATCGGCAAAATATCCAACAATACATCAACCTGCTGTTTTGCGGTCTGTTCGCGCGCTCCCTCTGGCAACGTCGGAAACCGTAACCCCTGCCCATTCACCCAATTCTCCAAATCCAGAACGACGACTTGGGCCGACGATCGCCGAAGCTGTGTTTCTTCCTGCCGCAGGCGCACTGATTGAAACCCTCTTCCATTCAGCAGTTCAAGCTCAGTGGGGACAGCCGTTTTGCTCAACAAACAGTAATCCACCAACGTCGAACTGATCACTTCCTCTTTTTGCAACGTTCGCCGCACCACCTCTAGCTTTGAGTCAAGCAAATCACTCATATAAGCATCCACACGCTGATTGATCCCATCCTTTGCAACCTGCTTGGCATCATCTAGATTGGTCTTAAAGATATAAGCGATCGCCCCTGTAATCCCTGCACTCAAGGCGGCAAAGCCCACCAGCGCAAACTGCATTGTGCTAATAAAATTCTTGAAACTCTCGCTGAGCGTCTTATTTTCATCCGTGATTAGCTTCAGCTTTTCAGTAAATTCTGCCGTTTGCCGCGCGTTCTCCCTGGTGAGAAACTCGATTTGCTGCCGCAACAACTCAACCGAAGCTGGACTATCAGAAGGAGTCGGCGTTTGGGCCAGCAGGTTAGAAAGATCAAGAAACGGCAACCAGTTCATAGGCCTATGCAAAGACATGATTCAAATGATACTGTCACTCGTCAAACTTGAACTAACCCACGCAAACTAGACAACTTCAACGTTATACATATTTAGGTATACATATGTGTACCTATTAGAGAACAAGTCGCCCGTCTCTAAATTCAATTGAGCACGATCGTACGTCATCGGCTAAAAAGATATCTACCTCAAAGGCTGTCTAACGCTGACTCAATTAGTTTATTAAATAAATATTAAATAGATCAGTGGCATCTCTGCTTTAGCGGCGACTTAACCGTTACTTCACAAGATAAGATTTGTGCAGCTATAGATTACAGAATCGCTGGCTTGCGCTTTAATAGATAATCTGTAGTTTTTCCCGAAAATCCTGTGATCACAGCCAAAGTGAAAGTCGAGCATCTCAAGACTGCACTGACGATCGCGCTAATGGTATTTGGAGCCATCACACTTTATATAGAATGGGGTCTGCAACAAAACCATTGTGTCAGGATGAATTTGCTGGTGTTGCAAGTCTCAATCGGGCGGCAGTGCCCCAAGTAAATCTAACGAAACCACAACTGAACATTCCATTCAATTAATAAACGGTGAGTGACCAAACCAACCGGACTATCATTCACCGTTTATTGTCGATAGACTTTCAGCGTAAATCTTTTTGACACTATTGAGCGTCAGCATTGAGTTGGTCGATCGCATAGCGCGCCACTGCCAAACTCATTTTGGCCTGCTCTGTTTCAGACAACTCACTCCACTCAACCGGACGAATACTCTTGAGCGTGGAGTCGATCGCATCCGATTCATCACGCATCGCATAAGCCAAAGGACGAGCCAACACCTGCAAATCTTCGTCTGCCCAGGCTGGCAAGATTTCTTGCACACACAGCACTAATTGATCGGCTAGTGAATTAGAAGCGTCTGCAACCTGTTGAGCCTGACGAGCGATCGCATTGAGAAACGCCTGGGGCATCGCCGCAAACTTTTGAGTCAGTCTCGTTTGAAGAGAGTTAGCTGACCAGAGGTGATCGAGGTGAGCAAAAAAGGTGGTCGATCGAGCCGCAATCTCACTCTCTTGCCAATCGTCGAGCGAAAAGCCTTGCTCTAACTCGGTAAAGAAACTATCCGCAGCAGGATTAGCAGGATTCCAGGGATAAGAGATTCTCCCTTGAGGATTTTCAAGCACCTCTACCTCAGCCGTCTCGATCGACTCGGTGGGCTGCCATCGCAAAATCACATCGTCTGTTTGAAGGAGTGCATTTGCCAGATCTTGTTCGACTTGAGCTTGAAGATTTGCACCGAGATGAGACCGACTTACTTCGTTTGCCATGATTGAAAATTCCCGCATCCACTGAATGACTTGAACGTTTGCTGTTGATACCTACAGCCTCGCTGTTACAGGTTCCGTAACGAAACTCACCAATTCTACGAACCATGCATAAATAGCACTTTCTGAACCGATATTACAGAAGGTAGAACGCTAATACTCGGTTACACCAAATCGAGAAACGCTCATTCTGTATCGTGTTTATCGCGTGTCAGATAATTCTGGATGAGCGATCGAGAACTCTAAAACCGAGTTTTGCGACCCTCCGAATTTTAGCTGAACGCCCGACTCTAACAATACTTCTTGATGATGAACTTTTTGCCAACCGCTTCCACCATAGAGCCAGGTGCCATAGCGGGAAAAGTCGCGCAAAAAATAAGTGGGCTGGTTGGGATCAGGAGAAGAGTTACGATAAAAGATTTCAGCATGTTTGCGAGAAACGCCCGGTTCGCCTCGCAGCACCAGATCATTATCGTCACTCATGCCCACCCGCATCAGTCCACCACGAACCGTCCAGATTTTAGAACTCTCAATCGATCGCAGCGAAGCCGTCGGAACTTTGCGCCCAAACTGACTCGGACTGCGGGGAATTTGCGTCAATCCTTCATCCCACGGCTTGAGCAACTCGCCGTCAAACTCTGGATGCATATAGAGAACGGGCAGCGTCCAAGCTTGCTGATTGAATTTAAACAACGTCAAAAGATGCTGTCTAGCAACGGCCACCGCCTGGTCGATCGGCATTCTTTCTCCCAAGGCCTGAGCAAACGCCTGAATAAAACTCAGCGCTTCCTGATCAGTGATGGAATCCCGCATCGCCAGCACCGCCGGCACCCCATGATGCAGCAGCACTTCCGCCAAACTGCTCCGAGGAATGGCCTGATAGCCTTGCTGATCGGGTTGTGCGCCCCAGCAAGCATTAAAGACGGCTAGTTTGACTCGACAGCGAGTTAGCACTTGAGCCAACTCTGTCCCATTGAGCGTCATGTCTGGTCGGAGAAACAGCAGTCCTCCATCGGGCGCAGGCACCCCATGCCCCGCATAAAACAGAACGTTATATTGTCCGGTTTCGAGGCGATCGATTAACTCAGCCGGGGTAGGCTGCAACAGGGTATCGACTTGACAAGAAGCCATATAGCGACTGGCACTGTGCAAAATCGAGTCGTTCGCGTCTTCCTGATGGTCAGGACACTGCAAAATTCTCGCTAGGGCCAGCGCTTCCTGCTCTAATTTGAGTTTCTTAAGTTCGGATCGACGACGACCATCTAACCCGCCAGAAATCGGCTGAACATCTGGCGCAGCGTCCTGTCCCAAAACCAGAAGAATGCTCAAACTCTGGTCAGTTCTCAACGCGGGTAGGGCATCGACATCGCTGGTCGTACGACTAAACAGCAATTGTTGACTGAGCGAAACGGCCTGTTTGCCCGCCTGACTTTGCATCACTTCCCAGGGCAGCGCGATCAGATCGGGATCTCGAATGTCTAACCGCAGCCGCAGCGCCTTGTTTTGCCCCATTGCGATCCCCTGGCTTTGATTGATGCTGCCCTGAATCGGCCCGTCAAAGAGCCACTGCCAGAGGCTAATCCCCAAAGTTTGCATCAAACGGACGCTGCGAGAAGGCTGCCCCGGTGACTGAGCGACATCCGCTAGCGCCAGCAGGGGGGTATTGGCTTCAGAAACGTGGGGAACTTTGGGCAGACTTCGGGCTGAAAATAGCTCTTGCCAAGCGTTCCAGACTTGATCAAGGGCATCAGACCAAATGCTGTCATGCAAAACATATCCACCTCGATAAGGAGCCTGAATCACATGAATCGCAAAGTGATTGGCTTCGGTGGCGCGGAGGCGTTCGATCGCTAGGCTTAAACAGGGAAGTTCAGACAATGACATTCACAGACGCAGAACAAAGAATCCTCACAAAGACCAGGAGATGCAGAGGGAGGTGGGCAATCACACCTGTTTCTTAGTTTATCGACTTGGCTGACGTTTGGGCTTAAATCTTTTGGGCTTAAATCTTTTGGGACATCGGGACGTTAGCAGTCCATCAAGGCGAAGCGCACTGTCCAAGCTGGTCTGGTTTGATGCTGAAGTTTTGGGCGACGTAAGGCGCGATCGTCGCTTCTTCTAGCCAGCCTGCTTCTCCGGGTTTGACCAGCCTGGGAAGGGGAGTGCTTGAGGAAGTTGCCGCGCTGCCTGCTACCGAACAAACCTTTAAGCGCAGCCACGATCGCTGGTCGGTCATTGTTTGTTTGCCCACCACTTGCAAAATACTGCCAACGGGGACTCGCCCCACCATAGAAGCAGCATCCGCTGGCCCAGGCAAGTTCAACAGATTGACTGAGCCGAGATCAACGCTTTTGACCGTCAGATCCTTTTGTTTTTGGTCGAGCCTGACAAACGAGCCAACCGCCAACAAAGGATTTGCCGAATCTATCGATGCCCCAACAGTAGGAGACGGGCTGTTCGTGGGGACTGCACTAGGAATTGGCTCCGGAGAGGGCGTTGTGAGGGGTGGAGACGGTTCTACGGCGATCGGGTTAACGCGGGCCCGCAGTTCTGGCACCAGTAGATAAAGCAGCAGTCCACCCACGCCCAACAGGGCCGTTAGCGTCAAGAACGGTGGGAGCCAGCTAAAGGGCGATCGCGGTGGCTGAATAATTTGAGTTCTAACCGGGGTTTCATCAGGGGGATCGTCAGCAGCCTGGGGCAAGGCGGTCGCTCCACTGCTCTCTCTCGCAGACTGCTGCCAGTTGATCGAAGATGGAGTCGGGGTGGATTCGCTTCTATTGACTCGGCAGTAGACTAACCCGATCGTCACGTTGTCGTGTCCGTTGCGGGTGTTAGCAATTTCGACCAAGCGCTGGCTAACAATTCCAAGGTCAGCGTTGCCATCCAAAATAGGAGCAATTTCGCTGTCCCAAACTTCCTCAATGCGATCGTGATCACTCAATCCATCTGAACAAAGTAAAAATACGCAATCCTCATCCAAAACAAATCGCTGGACGGTGGGATGCAAAAAATCAGAACTCCCCATTCCCAATGCCTGAACGAGCGATCCAGACGCGGGCTGCTGTAGGGCATCTCGGTAAAGGGCATACCCCAAACGCACTTCTCTAGAAGCAACATCGTCATCCAAAGTGACCTGATAGCAGCCTGTGCGAGTGATACGATAGGCGCGACTGTCTCCAACGTGGGTGATATAGAGTTCGTGTTTGTGCGCTAGAGCCATGACGACGGTCGTTCCCATGCGCTGGCGTTCGTGTCGCTGTTCGGCGTCGTTGCGCTGGCTGATTGCGTCATTGGCGGCAAAGGTGGCTCGTTCTAGCCCATCGACTAGCGTGGCTGCGTCAAGATTGCTGGCAAAGAGGCTTTCGGCTTGAGTTTGAAGGGTGGCGATCGCTAACCCAGACGCAACTTCTCCACCTTCATGTCCCCCGATTCCATCACAGACGATTACCAGTGGGTTTGCTTGATTTTCAGACAGGTTTACCGTCAAGACCGACCCACCCGGTGGATAGCAGGCATCTTCGTTGCTTTGGCGACTCGGCCCCTGATCGGTCGCGGTGGCAATCTGAATCTGTCGCTCGACCTGTCCATATTTTGCAATGCCCTGATCCAGCAGATCCAATAATTGATCAGCGTGGGTAATTTGCCCCTGGATCAGTTGGTCACAGAGCGGCGTGAGAAACTCAGACTGGATCACTTGTCTGCTTGGGGTGAAATACGCGATCGACAATCGATCACTCGCATCAGGCTGCTGATTCCAGGTTGACCAGAGTTGACCCAGGGCAGACAAATCGGGAGGCTGCTTGTCAAATTTCAGCTCCAATAGTTTTAGACAGGCTCCGTCAACCCTTGATAAAGTTGGATCTAGCAGGGTGGAAGCTACTTTTTCTGAGCTGAAGGGCTGCCAGAGAGAAGCGATCTGCCAGAGCCAGTCCAGTTGACGAAGCGGCGTACTTCTTGACCAGAGGCTTTCTAGGGTTGGCATGAGTTGCCCTGCTAAGTCAGAATTCTCAAGGGTGGCTCCTGCGGGATAGATGGGAGCAGTTTCTAACAAATAGATGGGTGAGGTCACGCTCTTCGAGTTACCCGCAGGGGGTCGCTCCTTGTCTCGAATCCAGCCGTAGACCTGCGGCACATGCAGACGATAGGGAAAAAGTCTCAGATAGCTTTCCCAGCGAGGGGGCAGTTCGGGGGGCGTTTCGGGTGGGGCACCGGGTTTGGTGTCGAGCAGAATTTGGTCAGACTTAAACAGATAACGATCTCCTAGCAAATCTCCAGACCGATCGCTCTCCAAGTGACCCACCGCCCACAAATATCGTTTGAGCAACAGCGTTCGACACTTGTGGCAAAACTTGTGGCTTTCTGGGTTGAGAGCCTGACAAAAATAATTGGGGCATTGAAGAATGGGACGATCGTTATCCATTGAGGGTTAGGGGGTGTGCTGCCAGCCAGGACACGAGAAGATTGAAGGGAAGAGGCGATCGAAGTTGGCGATCGTCTGAATTCAATAGTCTATGTTCAATCGACTCACATTTCACCTAAAAAGGCTGCGATTCTTCTTCATGTTAGTCCTAAGGCTTTTACGGTTGACCAGAATCCCTCTAAAATTGAGTCACAATAAGTAGATATACACAGCGTAGGAAAACGATATGGCTGAGGGCGAATCTCAAGCGCAAGCCCAGGCTCCTCTGTCGGAGCGGGAGTTGCAGGTCATTGAGCTAGTAGCCATTGGCCTGACCAATCAGGACATTGCCGCAAAGCTAGAAATCAGTAAACGAACGGTTGACAACCATATCAGTAATATTTTGACCAAAACGGAGACTGATAATCGGGTTGCGCTCGTCCGTTGGGCATTGCAGTGGGGCAAGGTTTGTATTGATGAGGTCAATTGCTGTACCCTGCCGCCGTATAACCCGAATGGGAAGGGATGAGGGATGAGGGATGAGGGATGAGGGATGAAGCGTTTGGATGGGGAGTGTAGGGGTTTGCGGTATTTGGTGAGGTGTGCGGGGCTGCCTTTGGCGGTGTATCGGGAGGTTGCGGCGCACTTGTCGCAGGTGGAGGGTGTCAAGGCGGGGCTGACCGCTCAATCGTCGTCTCAGTTTGACTATCAGCAAAGTCAGGTCGAGAGTCTGTGGGTTGAGGTTTCAGAAGCCAGTGTTAAGGGTCTATCGCAGGTGGATCGGATTTTGGCTTACTATGGCGATCGCTATGGTGCCTGGGAAAAAGAAGTTCAGGCAGACTAACGTTTAAGTGTTTAGGTTCAATGAGTTCAATTCAAGCAATTCGCGGGACGCGGGATATTTTGCCCAATGAGGTGGGTCAGTGGCAGCGCATTGAGGCGATCGCTCGTGACCTGTTGAGTCGGGCGGCTTATCAAGAAATTAGAACCCCGATTTTTGAGCAGACGGCCTTATTTGAGCGCGGCATCGGGGAAGCGACGGATGTCGTCGGCAAGGAGATGTACAGCTTTAAGGATCGGGGCGATCGACCCTTAACGCTCCGGCCAGAAGGAACGGCTGGTGTGGTGCGATCGTTTATCGAACATGGTCTACAGGCTCAAGGTGGCGTGCAGCGTCTCTGGTATCTGGGGCCGATGTTTCGATATGAGCGGCCACAAGCGGGAAGACAGCGACAGTTTCACCAATTGGGGGTGGAGGTGTTGGGGAGCGCTGACTTTCGAGCGGATGCGGAAGCGATCGCGCTGGCAACCGACATTCTGCAAAGTTTGGGATTGAAGGATCTGCGGATTGAGTTGAATTCGATTGGGGATGGAGACGATCGCCAACAATATCGAGAGGCGCTGATCAATTATCTGACTCCCTATAAGGCTGAACTGGATGCGGATTCTCAAGATCGTCTGACGCGCAATCCGTTAAGAATTCTCGACAGTAAGGATGCTGGAACTCAGAGAATTCTCGACAATGCCCCCAGTATTTTGAATTATTTGGGTGCGGAGTCTCAGCAACGATTCGATCGCCTTCAGCAGCTTCTCAAGGATTTGGGAATTTCTTGTCGGGTCAACGATCGCTTGGTGCGGGGCTTGGACTACTACACCCACACGGTTTTTGAGATCCAGTCCGATGACCTGGGATCGCAGGCGACGGTTTGCGCAGGGGGACGCTACGACGGACTGGTCGCAGAGTTGGGCGGCCCTAACACGCCAGGAATCGGTTGGGCAATGGGTTTAGAGCGTCTGGTGATCCTCTTGCAGCGACTTGAAACGGCGCAGTCTTCTAAGGTTGACTTCTACATCGTTTCTAAAGGAGAACAGGCGGAATCTCAAGCCTTAGTTGTGGCGCAAAACCTGCGACGATCGGGCTTCATCACCGAATTGGATCTGAGCGGCAGTGCCTTTGGTAAACAGTTCAAACGGGCCGATCGCAGTGGGGCCGCTGCCTGCTTGATTCTCGGAGATGCCGAAGCAGAAAGCAAAACGGTGCAGTTGAAATGGCTGAAAACAGGGGAACAGACGGCGATCGCCCAATCAGACCTCTCCCAAATGACAGAGAAGCTGAGAAGCCAAATCTCCCACCTGAGAGATGACAGATAAGTGAACTTTTCTAAAGCCAGGTAGCGGTTTTCACGAATCCGTCCCCCTGCTTGCTTAAAATGAGTCTCGAATTCTGCTGTCGTTATTCAGAATCATTCGGAAATCTAAACATTATGGCTGACGAATTGATTAAACCCTACAACGGCGACCCCTTCGTAGGAAACCTCTCAACTCCGATCAACGACTCTGCGTTTACTCGCAACTTTATCGGCAACCTGCCTGCTTACCGTAAGGGCGTTTCTCCCTTGCTGCGCGGTCTAGAAGTTGGTCTGGCTCACGGCTACTTCTTGATTGGCCCCTGGGTCAAACTTGGGCCGCTGCGGGACTCGGATGTGGCGGCTCTGGGGGGCTTGATTTCTGGGGCGGCTTTGATTGCGATCGCCACCATTTGCCTCTCTGCTTATGGTCTGGTGTCCTTTCAAGACGAAACGCCCTCTGATGATCCGCTCAAAACTTCTGAAGGCTGGGGACAGTTTACAGGAGGTTTCTTTGTCGGTGCGATGAGTAGCGCGTTTGTGGCTTATTTCTTGCTCAACAACTTCGCGATCGTCGATGGTATTTTCCGAGGCGGATTTAACTAAATTCTCTCGAACTGTTTATCGACGTGAGGGCCTGATTGCTGATAACATTCGGGCCCTTTTTAAGGTTTGCCCAGAGACTCAGGTAAAATGCTCAAAGCAAACAGGTTAACCTTCAAGCCGCAAAACCTGACTTATGCCTGAGACGGATTATTGGGAATTTCTATTGCAAAAAGAGGGCGATCGTTCCTGGTTGCCGCTTGATTCGTCTGATGTAGAAATTCTAGAAGGGCGATATCGGATTGTGGCGCGATCGCATCGTAAAAATTCTAATGTCGAGGTGAGAATTACCCATCAGGCAACTGACGAAATTCCGCCCAAACGTCGAACTCAAAAGCGATCGCACCGCACCAATCAAGATGGGCTGGTGGTCGTGATCCCCTTTACTTCGCTCAAGCCTGGAATCTGGGAACTCAACTGTTCTGGCGATCTCATGTCTGATCTGATGGGCAACGGGTGGCAAGCCTCGATTCAGCTTCATGTGGTGCCCAGAGCAGCCGAGGAGGATGCTGATGATTGGGAGCCTGACTGGGAAAGTCTATCTGAAGAGGCGGCTGTTGAAACGGCTGAAACGGACTCGCCTGAAGAATCTCCACCTGAACCACCGCCCGTCAGCAATTCATCCGTCGATCGCCTGCTGCAAATTGCCGAACAACTGTCACAGACGGCCGAATCTGCCCAGTTGGTGGCTCAAGCCTTGCCCCCGCTACAAATCACGCTGGCTCAAGAAACCTTTGTCGCGCATCGCGGACAGACACTCACTTTGACGGGTCAGATTGCGTCTGTAGAGACTTCTTTTGGGTTAATGCTCTCTTCCGCAGAGTTAAAGGCCGCACTGCGCGATCCCCAAAGTTCAGATGTGTTGCTAGAGACTTGCGAACTCATTCTCAACCAGCCGCTTCCCATGCCGTTAGCGTTTGAGTTGGCATTGCCAGTTGACTTTAGAGCACGCTTGCTGCTGGGCGAACTTACTCTCTATGACCTGAGTCAACCGTCTCAAGCGCCGTCTGTGTTGGTTACTCAGTCTTTTACGCTGATGGCGGATGCGAGCGATCTGCTGGAGTCGGTTTCTGAGGGAATGGCCCCCGATGAGGAGTCGCTAGAACAAGCCCTAGAAGCGTCTGCCAATCCCAGTCAGCCCGCCCCCCAAACTTCTCAGCTAAACCTGTCTTTTTTGGATCTGGTTGACCCGTCCAAAGCGCTGCCGTCTGACTTTAGACCGATCGCCGCTCAACCGCTACCCCCTCAGATTTATTCACCTGCGTCTCAAGAGGGCAAAAAAAGTTTAGATCTCCCGTCTTTTTCGCCTCCGATTACTGAGCCAGAAGCTAGTCCTGAAGCTATCTCTGACAATCCATTTGAGGCAGATCTTAACCAGCTTGAATTGGCGATCGACTCAGAGGAGCCTTCCCTGCCTGACCAGCCTGCCTTGCCTCCAGCGCCTGACTTAGCAGATGTTTCTTTAAGCTCGCCCATTCAGTCGGCTTTCCAGGCTTTAAATTTGCAGGATCGGTTTTTTAGTCGGCTCAATTCTTTAGCCAGCGATGCCGACCTGTCAGAGGAGTTGAAGGCGGCCGCTAATCCGTTTGTGGTGTCTGAGGAGAGCGCTTTGACTGAAACTGAGTCGGTCGCAGAATCAGCAGAAATTTTTGAATCGGCAGAAGAACCGCCCGTCGATCCTGATTTGTCTCACGAAGTAGTGGTAGATGACGAACCCGGAGAATCTGTCTTTTCCCTCAGACAAAAGGCCAAACCTGTTGCTAATCCGCTACTTTTAGCCGACGACGAACCTGTGCCCACGCCAACTTTGGAAGTCACCGCTGAGGAATTGATTGCAGGACAACCGATTTTGGTCAGAGCCAAATTGCCCAATCTGTTGCCTAAGTTTTATGTGAAATTTTGGATTAACGATCGCCAAACTCGCGCTTTGTTAGATGGCCCTCGCTGGCTGGTCGATTTCAATCCCAATGGCTTAGGCGATCTCGAAGCCAGCACTCAGTTGACGGTGCCCTTTGGTAGTTTAGAAATCCAACTCGAAGCGATCGCTGTCGAAGTCTCAACCCAGCGAGAAAGTCATAAAGTTGTGGTCGATCGCTCTGTCATGCCGCCCAATTTACCCGATCTCTCCCTGGATGATTTTGAGGTGTGACCGGACGATACAGACGCTACGCTAAATTTAATCAAATCTGTTGGAGGCCTTATGTCACTGACTATTAAGGATTTGGAGAAGCTGCAAACTGACTACCCCGACTACCGTATGGAATTAGTCGATGGAGAGATTATCATTATGAGTCCATCGGGCTACGAATCAGAAGAGGTGGCAACCCGCATGTCGGCAAAGTTATTTAACTGGGTGGACGATCGCCGTTTAGGTCGGGTGACAGGTTCTAGTGCGGGCTTTATTTTGCCAAATTCCGATACTCGCGCTCCTGACGTTTCTTTTGTTTTTGCAGAACGGTTGCGCCGCAGTCCCCGCAGTTTTGCTGAACTTGCTCCTGATTTAATGGTCGAGGTTAAGTCACCGACAGATAGTGTGGGAAAGTTGCGACAGAAAATTGATGACTTTCTGAGCTTGGGGACACGAGTGGGGATTTTGATTAATCCAGAAAAGCGTTGGGTTGAGATTCGTCGCTCTGGAGAAGAACCCGTGACGCTGAAAGATGGCGATCGCCTCACAATTTCCGACCTTCTCCCCGGCTGGGAAGTGGAAGTTACGGATCTGTGGTCACCAGAGTTTGACTAAAGAGTTTGACTAACATGACTCCAGGGATCGCACTTCTAGCGCTAATTATCAGTTTGGGAACGGTGGTGATCTTGTCTCCGATTGTTGCTGAGTCCCGTTACGCCAGCCAAAAACTTCAACATCCCGATCAGGTGGCTCAGGGAACGATCGCAGGTGCCTATCGATATGTCTGTTGGGTGACTGGGACGGCAATGATTGCGGCGGCGATCGTTCTACTCTTTCGTCTGGAGTGGTGAAGCTAGACACACGTTCACTTTTTTCATCTTGTGCTTTGGGTTAGCGATCAGAATGACTGGTTATGCGGCTAAATCTTGAGTGGGGACAGTAGCCTAAAAGTTATTTGTGAGTATTCGGAGTCCAAGCAATTGCAGTTTTGTAGTATCGTGTAGTATGATCGGCAGAGTTTACAGGTTCTTGCGCGATCGTCTATGGAGTCATCAGCCCAAATGTTGACAAACGAACAAATTGAACAGTTCACTACCAACGGATATGTTCGGGTCGAGCAAGCATTTCCTCGTGAGCTTGCAGATCGATGCCGCAAGATTTTTTGGGCTGACACTGGGTGCGACCCCGATGACTGCTCAACCTGGGAGAAGCCTGTAATTCGGACTCCGGATCACAGTGAACCACCGTTTGTACAAGCAGCGAACACGCGGAAATTGCGTACTGCCTTCGATCAGCTTGTGGGTAAGGGGCGATGGCAACCAAGGTTTAGTTCAGGATATTGCATTGTGCGCTTTCCAATCAATGAAGACCCCGGCGACACAGGTTGGCACATTGACTCAAGCTTCCCAGGCGAAGACTCAGACCCGAATGATTATTTAACATGGCGCATCAATATCCATTCCCGCGATCGTGCCTTGTTGATGTTGTTCTTGTTTTCGGATGTGGGTGAGCAAGACGCACCGACTCGGATTCGTTCAGGTTCGCATCTGGAGGTGGCACGAATCCTTGCACCTGCTAGGGAAGAAGGGTTAACGGATTTTGATGTGAGTGCCACGGCAAACTGCCCTGAAGTGATTGCGACTGGAGCAGCGGGGACGGTTTACCTCTGCCATCCATTTTTGGTTCATGCCGCCCAGATCAATTGTGGCTCTCAACCTCGATTCATGACGCAGCCACCGCTTTACCCGGTTGGAGCCTTTGAGGGTGCAGACAAGGAAACGTCTCCAATTAAACATATAGACAAAGAAACGTCTTCCATACCAATTGAAGAGGCTGTTTGCAGAGCTTTGAGAAAGTCAGACGTGGGTGGCATAACAACCCGACTGGAGCGGACTGTTGGAAGATCTTGGTGATGTTACAAAGGTTACTTGCATCCGCTCAGTCGGAACGTTCTACAGCGGAAGAATCCAGCGATCGGATCACTAAACTTCTCTGGGAAGCCATTTCAACGTCCCCACTCCACTGTTAAGAATTTTAAGAATCGTCACTGTGTGTCACCCTTCACAGGTAAATTCACAAATAGAATCATCTAGCAACCAATAGGAAACATTCTTATGACAGGTTCATACGCAGCCTCATATCTGCCCTGGATTCTCATCCCGATCGTGACCTGGCTCTTGCCCGTTGTTGTCATGGGCTTGCTGTTCTTGTACATTGAGCGCGAAGATCCCACAGGCATCTAACCTGATTAAAACGTTACTTTAAAAGCCGTCTTATCTGATTAGATAGACGGCTTTCTTGATTTGGAGTCTTTAGTTGAGTGATTACACTAGAAGACACAAGCTCACATTGAAGAGCCTAACCCTGCGTAAGCTCCATAGAAAAACAATCCAAGTAGCCCGATAACCCCTGTTCCTGCCACAGTTGCGACAATCCACAGAGGGATTCTTCCACCACCGCTCACAGTCTTACCTCCCAACAATACAAGTGTTTGTAGCCGAATTTAGACAGAAGAAACTGCCCAAAGATTTCTAGTTGAAAAAGTAACTAGAGAAAAGAATGCCCAGCGTGAAAATCATCAACAAGCCCAAAAAGAGCGAAGTTCTATTAAGTTCGACGGGCTGTTTGTTGGGGTTTGGTGCGCCTTTGATAGCCACTGGTTTCTCCTATCGTTGAATAAACTGCATGGAAGCGATCGCGCCCAAGAAGAAAACACTTGGAACGGCTAATGTGTGAACTGCCAACCATCTAACCGTAAAAATCGGATAAGAAACGGGTTGATTTGGAGTGTTGCTAGTCATATTTTTCTGAATTGTTATTGAGATGCTTACTGTTCACCTTTCACAAATTTGTCAACTTGCTGCTTCGCTTCAAAGCGATTGTTGACGATCGGAGCTTCTTGCCGCGCCGCCGGAAAATACTCGTTGGGGCGAGGCGTCCCAAACACGTCATAAGCGAGACCCGTACTCACAAACAGCCAGCCTGCAATAAACAAAGCAGGAATGGTGATGCTGTGAATCACCCAGTAACGAATACTTGTCACAATGTCGCCAAAGGGGCGCTCTCCAGTAGTACCAGCCATTTAGATTCCTCCGCAGACAACAATCAAAAGCTTGTTACTCTCATCATACGGGACTATGAAAGTCCTCACAAGTCAGTCCTCTCACCAATTTACCGTTCTTGATCCCGCGCTCAATTTCAAAGCTAAAAACGACCTCAAAAACGACAAATTCTTTAGCCATTTCAGGCAGTTTTTGCGGCTCCTTGATACCTCAACAAAGTCCCCCGCTGACCAATAATGAATCCCTTATCCTCGCTGAGGAAGGTAATTTTATAAAAGTTGGCAGGAATGTTCTCAACGTCGGTGTCTTTTTGCCAGGTCTTGCCATTGTCAAAGCTACATAAAAGGTTGCCACTGCCGCCTACTACCCAAAGCTCGTCTTGAGTGCGATAGGCCAGATCCAACAGCCCCCAACTGGTGGCAAACTCAGGATTTTGCGCTTCTTGCCAGTCTTCTGGATTTTCGGGAGAATTGCTGAACTGAACTTGACCCCCCCGCGCCAACATCCACAGGCGACCATCTTTGGTAAAGCCCATGCTCTGAAGACGGCGAGAACTGTTGCGGTTGTAGGGATGCCAGATATCGTCTCCGGGCTTCCACACTGAGAAAAAGTTACCTCTCGAAGAGACCGCTACATAGGAACCGTCCGCGTAGCGATCGATGGATTTCGCCACCCCAAAGGCTTCGTTGACCATTGCTTTCCAGTTTTTGCCGCCGTCCGTAGTGCGATAGATGGCTCCCAGATCGGTGGTCATTTCTGCGGTTTTGGGGGCGAGGGCAACGATCGTGCTAGGTGAACCTGGCAACTGCTCACTTAAAGGAATCTGCGCCCAGGATTTCCCGCCGTCCGTGGTGTGAAGCAAAATGGAGGGCTGTCCAGTAATCCAGCCTTCTTTACCAGAAAAGTTAACAGAGCTAAAGCGATAGAGCTGCTCGCCCAGGTCTAAAACTCTCTGTCTCCAGGACTTGCCGCCATCTAGCGTCTCCAACAGCGCCGATTTTGTGCCAACCAGCCAGCCATGATTGAGATCATCGGTAAAGCTGATGTCCAACAGGTTTTCCTCGACGGGCAGCGCAATCTGCTCCCACGGGTTACTGCTGAGGACGGGCAAAAAGACAGACTTACAGCCAGTTGTCAGCAAAACTACGGCTAACAATATGACAAATTGTTTCCAGGCTCTCACAATCCAGTGCATCGCTTTCAATCTCTGATACAAATTTCTTTTTACGTTCGACGGAGGTTTCGCTTCTACTATTGCAGCCCGTAAAGGCTCAGAAAGAAGATGAACCCCACAATCAGCCCTCCAAAAATCAGGAGGTTTTTTTGTCCCGGCGTGAGCGTGTTGACCCCTAATCCATACTTCAAATTTTCTTTGAACCCAGAGGCGCTACCCACGGGGCCGATGTTTTGAAAGCGTGAAGTGGGTGCGCCACAAACTGGACAGCGCCAATCTTTGGGCAAATCCTCAAAATAGGTTCCGGCCGCGATTTTGCGGCGATCGTCCCCTTTCACGGGTTCATACACATATCCGCAAGCGGCGCACTCATGACGATCGAGGGATCTGGGTTCCTCGGCGATCGCGCCTGGACTGACAATTTCTTCTTCGGTACTCATGGCTGAGGGAGGGGTAGAGGACTAGACTGCCAATCTTAAAATCTCCGTTAATTATTATGACATTATGACCAGGCCCTTAAGAAATACATTTTTTACCCTCAGGGATCTCCTTTAGATATAGAAATCTCTCTATGAAGGAGTTCAGAATATTTCCGGGCAAATTTCTCGAATCGTCAAGCTTTTCGGGCGGCGAGGTCAACCGTGTCACTCTATAATGTGAAGCAGAAGTAACACAAATGTTCTGACTTACTTTTTCGTAAGAGGCGGCTAATCACTGTGTTTGTCCTGAGCGGCTACGAATATCTCCTGGGTTTCCTACTAGTTTGCTCACTAGTGCCCATTTTGGCTTTAACGGCTTCTAAGCTGGTTCGCCCCAGTCGTCGCGGCCCTGAGCGTCGCACTACCTATGAATCAGGGATGGAACCGATCGGAGGAGCCTGGATTCAGTTCAACATTCGCTACTATATGTTTGCCCTGGTCTTCGTGATCTTCGATGTAGAAACGGTGTTTCTTTACCCCTGGGCAGTGGCATTCAGTCGGCTGGGACTGTTGGCGTTTATTGAAGCCTTGATTTTTATCGGTATTTTGATTGTCGGTCTGGTCTACGCTTGGCGCAAAGGAGCGTTGGAATGGTCATGAATTCTGAACTTACAACCACTGGGGCATTGATCAACCCGATCGAGCGTCCCAAAATCACTCAAGAGCTTTCTGAGAATGTAATCTTAACCAGCGTGGATGACCTCTACAACTGGGCAAGACTGTCGAGCCTCTGGCCTTTGTTATTTGGAACTGCCTGCTGCTTTATTGAGTTTGCCGCTTTGATTGGGTCACGATTTGACTTCGATCGCTTCGGTCTGGTGCCCCGCTCTGCGCCTCGTCAGGCTGATTTGATCATCACGGCTGGCACGATCACCATGAAAATGGCTCCTGCTCTCGTTCGACTCTACGAACAGATGCCCGAACCGAAATACGTGATTGCGATGGGTGCCTGTACGATTACGGGCGGCATGTTTAGCGTTGATTCTCCGACCGCGGTGCGTGGGGTTGACAAATTAATCCCTGTGGATGTCTATCTACCGGGTTGCCCGCCTCGCCCCGAAGCGATTATTGATGCCATTATCAAGCTTCGCAAAAAAATCTCCAACGAGTCGATGCAAGAACGCGGCAATCTGCGGCAGGTTCATCGCTACTACAGCACCACTCACAACATGGAGATTGTGGAACCCGTTCACGACGGCAAATATCTAGCAGAAGCTACCCGTCAGGCACCCCCTCCAGATCTGATGGAAGCAATGGGCCTGCCTGTGGCTCCTGCTCTCAAAGCAACCGAGAAAGAGGGGGTCGATCGTGGCTGAAGAAGAAACCAAAACGACTGAAGCTGCTCCTATTGTTGAAGCAGGCAAAACGTCTAAATGGCTAACCTCAAACGGCTTTGAGCATGAATCAATGGGTTTGGATGCCAGCGGTGTTGAGGTCATCAAAGTCGATGCGGAATTGTTGATTCCGTTTGCGACGGCTTTGTATGCCTACGGGTTTAACTATATGCAGTGTCAGGGCGCGTATGATGCCGGCCCTGGCCAGGAGTTGGTTAGCTTCTATCATCTAGCGAAATTGAGCGATAACGCCGATCGCCCCGATGAAGTCCGCCTCAAGGTCTTTTTGCCTCGTAACAACCCCAAAGTCCCCTCAGTTTACTGGATCTGGAAAGCGGCTGACTGGCAAGAGCGCGAGTCCTACGATATGTTTGGCATCATCTACGAAGGTCACCCCAGTCTCAAGCGCATTCTGATGCCTGAAGATTGGCAGGGCTTCCCGCTGCGTAAGGACTACGTTTCTCAAGACTTCTACGAATTGCAGGACGCGCATTAGTCAAACCCGCCTTGGTCAAACTGCACTCGTCAAACCTGTAGAACTCCTCATAAAAGCTCCTCTGTGTCACGCTAAGGGGAGCTTTTGATTTGAGGTGACTGGTTTGCAAGTCGCGCGATGCTTCCCAAAAACCGCTTAATCATCTGTAACCCCTCAGTGATAAGCTGAAAAATGGCGGTAACGCGCAAATTATTAAACTGTTTGAATAGCTGAACCACGGAGTAGGGCGTAAGCATGGTCACCACCGCAGAAAAAACGAACATCGGTTACATCACACAAATTATTGGGCCCGTTCTAGACGCAAAGTTCTCCAACGGCAAGATGCCTCGGATCTACAACGCGCTCACCATCAAAGGCACTAATGAAGCTGGGCAAGAAGTTTCCGTTACCTGTGAAGTTCAACAACTTCTCGGTGACAACCAGGTTCGCGCCGTTGCCATGAGTTCTACAGACGGTTTAGTTCGCGGCATGGAAGTCGTAGATACTGGAGCGCCAATCAGTGTACCTGTTGGGCCATCAACCCTGGGACGCATTTTTAACGTCTTGGGTGAGCCTGTTGATAATCAGGGGCCCGTAGGCAACACAGAAACTCTGCCGATTCACCGCGCTGCTCCTAAACTGACCGAGCTAGAAACTAAGCCCTCCGTGTTTGAGACGGGCATTAAGGTGATTGACCTGCTGACTCCCTATCGCCGGGGCGGCAAAATTGGTCTGTTTGGTGGGGCAGGTGTGGGCAAGACCGTGATCATGATGGAATTGATCAACAACATTGCAACTAACCACGGCGGCGTATCGGTATTTGCTGGCGTGGGTGAGCGCACCCGTGAAGGCAATGACCTTTACAACGAAATGATGGAATCTGGCGTGATCAAAAAGGATAACCTTAACGACTCCAAGATCGCGCTTGTGTATGGTCAGATGAATGAGCCGCCCGGAGCCAGAATGCGGGTTGGTTTGTCAGGACTGACAATGGCCGAATACTTCCGCGATGTCAACAAGCAAGACGTTTTGCTGTTTGTAGACAACATTTTCCGATTTGTGCAAGCAGGCTCTGAAGTGTCTGCTCTCTTGGGACGGATGCCTTCTGCGGTAGGATATCAGCCGACTCTAGGAACCGATGTAGGCGATCTGCAAGAGCGGATCACCTCGACGACGGAAGGATCAATTACCTCGATTCAAGCCGTCTACGTGCCTGCGGATGACTTGACTGACCCCGCGCCTGCCACCACCTTTGCTCACCTGGATGGTACCACCGTTCTCTCTCGTGGTTTGGCCTCAAAAGGAATTTATCCAGCAGTTGATCCGTTGGATTCGACTTCGACCATGCTGCAACCTGCGATCGTCGGCGATGACCACTACGACACCGCTCGTGCTGTGCAATCTACCCTTCAGCGCTACAAAGAGCTTCAGGATATTATCGCCATTCTGGGTCTGGATGAGTTGTCGGAAGACGATCGCATCACCGTGGCTCGTGCCCGCAAGATTGAGCGCTTTTTGTCTCAGCCTTTCTTTGTGGCAGAAGTCTTCACCGGATCGCCTGGTAAGTATGTGAGCTTAGAGAAAACGATCGCAGGCTTCAAAAAAATCCTTGCAGGTGAACTGGATGCCCTCCCAGAGCAAGCATTCTATCTGGTTGGGGACATCGACGAAGCGATCGCCAAAGCCGAAAAAATGAAGGCAGAAGGCAAGTAAGATTTCTTTCGAGGATTGAGCCAGATGGTTCGATCCTTGAAATGCTTGAGTCACGCTGCTTTTAATCTTTTGGAGAAAATTATGGCTTTAACAGTTCGTGTTGTCGCTCCAGACAAAACGGTTTGGGATTCGGTGGCTGACGAAGTGATCCTTCCCAGCACCACTGGACAACTGGGGATTCTCAGCGGTCACGCACCTTTGTTGACGGCTTTGGATACGGGTGTGATGCGCGTTCGGGCTGACAAAAAATGGGTGCCGATCGCCCTTTTGGGAGGCTTTGCCGAAGTGGAAGCCAACGAGGTGACTATTCTCGTCAACGGTGCCGAACGAGGAGACACCATCAACCTCGAAGAAGCTCGGACTGCCTACACCGAAGCGGAGTCTCGCTTCAACCAGATGCAGTCTAGTACATCAAGGCAAGAACAGATTCAGGCAACTCAAGCGCTAAAACGTGCCCGTGCCCGACTTCAAGCCGCAGGTGGTTCGATTTAGAAACTTTAATCATTCAATTGACCCAACAGGGAGGGAGTCAAACCCTCCTTCTTGTTTTGTCCTTCAGCTTTCCCGTGACAATTCATCGTTAAATCGCAGTATGACTACACTTGTACTATCTGCTACAATTACTTCAACTGCAATTTAACTTCTCTTTGCAACTGACGAAAAGAGAGACCATGCGCAAAATTTGAAAACCTTCAAGCGCGGCTGAACTCGTTTCAATTAACTTGATACAGGCAGCAATTCTCATTATGAGAATAATTCTCACGGGAACTCGCTATTTTGAAGAATTTAGGTGTCTGAAACCCGCATTGTCTCGTTAGCAATCTGTAGCTGGAAACCCAATTTTTAGTACAGGTGTTTCAAAATGAGAATTGCTGTGATACAGGTAGAACGCTTGAACTGAATCTAGCCTGCTGATAAGATAAGCTGTATTGCTATGGCGGGATTGGTATGGCAGGTGAAATTACATGTCGCATTTCTGAAATTAGTCAAGCAGTAAAAAATTTTGACTGCCCTCTTTCTGAGCTTGAGACTGAGCTTGAGATCTTCAAACGAAAGTATCTTTTCTAGGCAGATCTGGACGAAGAACTCGCAGACTACATTGCCGAGCATCTAATGCTCTACAAACCTGCACTGGAAAAAATTTACGTGTGCCTAACCAGTCGCATTTTACAGGAGACTCTTGCCGCTTACTGGCAGAATACTGAATCCGCTGTTCTCAGTACTCTTGAATACGCAACGGGACTTCATGCTAGAGACGACGATTTCAAGGACGTGTGGCATTCTACTAATTCTTTAGGTGATGCGCTGCGAATAAAATGGATTCCCATTCAGCCTCGCTATAGGCTGCCAAACTTCAACCAATATTGTCGGCAATATAAGCCGATTTGGAAGCAACATCTTGTAGAAACTTCTAGATCTGGTTCTAGAAACGATGAGTTTTATGATTAAGTAGCAAAGTGCCTCCCTAGCTGCTCACTGGTTAGGTGCAAAATTGTCTTTTCAGAGCATTTGCTTAGAGATGTTGTCTGACTTGCTCAACGGACAAATTTAGTGCAGCAGAAATTTGCTCCACGGTCAGCCCCATTTCCCTCAAACGAGGAATCGCTTCATATCGCGATCGTTCTGCTTTTTGTCGCGCCTGTTCTGTCTCAGCGTGAGTTAAGAGCTTTGTCTCTGTGTGAGGAACGTAATAGCGCAATTCACCGTTTGTTAATCTCAGATCGAGCGCAAGTGTCTGGCTGTAGATCGAAACGCTGCCATCGGCCAAAGTCGTGACTGGAATTGGCTCATAGCGATTTCCAATCAAGCGCGAACCTTTGAGCGGCGGCTTTAGATAATCGCCCGTCGGGTCATACTGAAAGTACTCCAATACACCCATGCGCTGATACTTCTGTGGCTTATCCTGTTCGTCGTTGCCGCGAGTCGTCTTAGAAGTCACTTCCAGAACAAATGAAGGGAGCTTGTTTCCTTCTTCCCAAGCTTTATAAGTGCGTCGCTTCTTCTTCTCAACGCCAAAAATCACAAAGACATCCGGCGACACCACGGCATCCGGGACACCTCGTTCGTAATAAACAAACAAATTGCCTGAGACATAGACATCCGATCGTTCCTGAAAATAAATACTCAACGCTTCAACGCTGTAGACCAAATAATCGCGGGTTGGATCGCTCTCAGTCATCGGATTGCCGTCAGATTCTGGGTAGATCGTATCTGGATCGTAGTTGAGTTGGCTTAGAAAAGAGGTCATAGCAGTGCCTTTTCATGGGTTTGCCTTATGGAAGATTGTACTGGATTGTACTAGCGGATCAAAAAAGTCCCCAGACGACGATCTACGGGATCGATCGCACCTGAGGACGCTAAGAAATTTGAATGAAACCCTCTAAGCTTCTACACTCGACCGCGCAGCATTTGGGCCATTTCATTTGGTTTTGGTGACATTTCGAGGGCGACTTCTTCAGTGATTCGTCCCGCTTCATAAAGTTTGTAGAGCGACTGATTCATCGTACACATTCCATCAAACGTACATTTGGGAATGATGGCTTCGATCTCGTCAATGTCACCCTTGCGAATGTAGTCTTTAATCGCGTCTGTGTTAATCAAAATGTCATGGAATGCAGCCCGTTTGCCGTCAGTCGTCCGACACAGCCCCTGGGCGATGACTCCCACTAGAGATTCTGCGAGCGAAACCCGCATCGGCTCTTGCTCACTGGGGTTGTAAAGGCTGAGAATCCGCTCGATCGTTTTTACTGCGCTATTTGTGTGTAGCGTCCCCATGACCAAGTGTCCAGTTTGAGCCGCTTTGAGCGCCGTGTTGACCGTTTCCTTGTCGCGCATTTCACCTACAAGAATCAGATCAGGGTCTTCCCGCAAAGCCGCTTTTAGAGCACTATCAAACTTTAAGGTGTGCATTCCCACTTCTCGGTGCTTGATCAGCGCTTTCTGGCTCTTGTGAATAAATTCGATCGGGTCTTCGATCGTAATAATGTGCTTGGGCATCTCTTTGTTGATATAGTCAATCATCGCTGCCAGCGTCGTTGACTTCCCAGAACCAGTCGGCCCCGTGACGAGGACTAACCCCTTGTGATAGTGGCAAATGTCTTTAAAGACAGGCGGCAGATTTAACTGCTCTAACGTCAAAATCTTGAGCGGAATCAGCCGCAAAACCATCGCTGGCCCATGCAGTGAGTCAAAAATATTAATCCGAACGCGCGCAAATTCATACTGGGTTGCTCCGTCAAAGTCCAGAGTTTCCTGAAATTGGGCGATCTCTGCTTCTGTAAGAATTTCTCTTAACCAGCTAAAAAAGGTTTCGCGATCGGTCTCTGGCCACTCCGTTGATTCGATTTCTCCTCGGTTGCGATAGCGCGGCACTTCTCCCACACCCAGATGCACGTCTGAAAACCCTTTATCAAAAGCTGTCCGAATGAGTTGATCGAGTCTAGGAGAGCCATTTGGCAGTCTCTGAGCAGTTCCTGGAACGGACGGAGGGGCAGCGGGACGGTGACCTGTGACAGGCGGGGGAGGGGGCGGAGCCGAAACCTGCGACCCAGGTGGCCCTGCGGGTGACGACACAATAGACGACACAATATTGGTTGAATTAGAAGTCGTGGGTGAGGGCGGCATGGCCAGAGTTTGCAGGGTTGCATCTGGTTTTTCGGCGGTGGCTTCACTAATCTCGATCGTCGTGTTAGTCGAAGAAACCCGCATGGGTGGAGGAGGAGCCGGGGGAACACGAGGCACTGGAGGAGGCGTGATAGACGGACGCTGTATTTCTGGTGTCATATTCCTGCGTGGTGATGAGAAGGCCCTTAAAGGTGCTGCGGGGTCTGGTCAAAGCGAACTAACGGTAGGTCATCTAGTTTTCTACTGGGGGTGAGCGCGCAACTAGAACAATTCTTTAGCTTATGAATGAGTCAGTGTTTTACAAAGTTTTTACGCTTTTTAAGTCATTGAAATGACAGACCCCTAACTGTTACTAAGACTGCCCAAAAGCTCAGATGCTATATCAAGCGTGTCTGGGGTTGGTAGAAAGCAATGCTGCTCACACGCTACCTTCTCATCACAAGAAAACCTTTCAACCGGGTTTTGCCAACCCGAATGGTTTAAGTCGCAAATTAAAGTTTTTTGAGCACACCCTGCCGCATCTATTAAATAAGATAAAGGATGTTTGCATGGTGTTAATTGTCCAAACGTGCAGGTGGCACACTTTAAACTAGAGATAACTGATTGTTTAGTCCTTAATTGAGCGATCAAGAAACAGCATGAGCAATATAGAAGCCTGGTATGTGATCAAGCAAACAGATGGACATTGTGAAGTTGTGCCAGCCAGCGAAGTGGTGGTTGGGAATGAATCTTCGGCTCAGGTCACTCAGACAGAGCAGTGGGGCCCCTTTGAGTCACCGGGAGCGGCGATCGCTCGTCGGGTCGGTCTAATTCGGGCGGGTAAATGCAAGCCTGATTAATTTGGTTTTGACTCTGCCTGGACTGCTTGGGGTTTGGCGGCCGCCTGTTGGTTGAGAACTTGCAGCGCTTTGGCAAATTGTGGATCAGCCGCGGTGCCAATCTTGTCGCGATCGCGCACCAATGCCTGACGCTGTTCGTCGGTGAGTTCGATGACGACATCGGGATCAATGCCGTGTTTGTTGATATCGCGTCCGTTAGGAGTCAGGTATTTAGCGATCGTAACGGCCATTCCTGACCCATCTCCTAAGCCTCTGACGGATTGGACTAGTCCTTTTCCAAAGGTTTTGGTGCCGACGATCGTCGCTCGCTTGTTGTCTTGGAGCGCCCCTGAGAGGATTTCGCTTGCGCTGGCAGATCCACCATCCACTAAAACAACCAGAGGTTTGTCGGTAAGCGCCCGACGGTTGGCGGTTTCGCGATCGCTTTCACCCTGACGGTCAACCGTGGAGACGATGTCCCCGTCTTGAAGCCACATTCGAGCGATATCGACGCTGGCATAGAGCAGACCGCCAGGATTGGAGCGCAGATCCAGAATGTAGCCAGAAACCTGCTGCTTTTCTAGGTTTTGAATGGCCTCCCGCATTTCGGGCGCAGCGTTGGCACTAAACTGGACGAGGCGAATGTAGCCAATGTTTCCCCCTGTAGGAGATTTTTGTACGCTAAAGCGGACGGGATGAATCTCAATTTTGGCGCGTTTGAGTTGAAATTCGAGTTCGCGATCGCCCCTTAAAACGCTCAATTTTACCTGTGTCCCGATGGGCCCTCGAATCAGGGTTACAGCTTTGTTGACATCCATACCCTCGGTACTTTTGCCGTCAATCCTGGTGATAATATCTTTGGCCAAAACGCCCGCAGAGGAGGCCGGACTGCCTTCGACAGGGGAAATGACCGTCAGTTTTTTCGTTTTTTCATCTGCTGCTAATTGAATCCCAACCCCGGTCAGTTCACCAGAGGTATCAATCTGCATATTTTTGAACTCGGCAGGGTCCATGAAGCGCGTGTAGGGATCGCCGAGCTTCTTCAGCATTTCGCGGATTGCCTTATACGCCTCTTCTTTGCTGGCGTAGTTGCGATTGAGATACTGCATCCGCAGGGCTTTCCAATCAACCTGGTTAAACGTGCCATCGACATAGCTGCGATCGATTACGTTCCAGACTTCATCGACAATTTCTTTAGGACTTTCACGAAAAAGCGCCTGGCTTTTGGAGAGTTGCAGCCCTGCTCCTGTAACGATTACTGCCGTGACTGCTGCGGCTGTTGCACTAAGGACAATTGCTTTTTTCGTAATCGTCATACCGCTAGAACCGTGAGGAGTGACTAAAAGATTATGCTCAATTTAACATAGGCGACGATGAGCGATCGCTGGAGCGCAATGAGTTTTGAGGGATCAGCGTTAAATTTGCAATCTTCCTCAAAACCCACCGCCTACCTTTTAGGGGTCGATCCACTTCTCGTCGGACTTGATTAGATTA
>NZ_JBJPHU010000058.1:0-40481 GCF_052939515.1 Phormidesmis sp. 146-33 | reverse complement strand
CTCGCTTGGGTCCGCAATCTGACGACCCTCCCTGAAAATGAGCGAACCGTGAGTAATGAGGAAGGACTTCGATGATCTGTTCCCCCTTCGGGGGTAATCCGCTTCGCGAGGAGGGATGAGGGATGGCTAGAATAGAGAAAGTTGTTGGTCTATCCGATCGTGTTGTCTCCCAAACGTTTGACTGCTCTGAGTGTTGCTGCCTTTTTACTGCTCCCTTTGGCAAGTTGTACCAGTCCAGTGAGCAAATCCCTTCAGGATGCGTTGGCGGCTGACCCACGACTCAGAGATAATCCCTCAGTGTTTGGCTCTCCTCAAGCGACACCCAGCCCAATCGCTCAAACTGATCAAGCCCAACTCCCGGCTGATTTTCCGGCTGAGATTCCGCTTTATCCCAATCGCGCCTTACTCGAAGTCAGCCAGCCTGAACAGGGATTTTTAACTCGTTGGAGCAGTCCTGATAGTAGCGATCGCGTCGTCGAGTTCTATCGGCAAGAACTGCAAAAAAATGGTTGGAAACTGGACGGACAGTCGATCGACAAAAACCAAGGCACTTTTGAGGCGAGTCGAGACGGTCTACAAGTGGCGGTAAATGTGCGATTGGGGGAGTTTGAAATTCGCGTCGATCGTCCTTCTACAACGGCTTCTGCTCCTCAGTCTGGGGCTTCTCCAGCGGCTGCTCCCAGTCCGGGCAGTCCTGAGTTTGTTGGCCCGATTCCTTCAGCGGTGCCAGACAATTCACCTGCCGCCCCCACATCTGGAAATTTCACCGACCTCAACAAAGCGCCCAAAGAACTTCAGAAATACGTTCAAGACTTGATCCAGTTGGGCGTTTTAGACTTATCATCCAACAAATCTGCTTCCAAAGATCAAGGCTTATTTGAACCCAATAAGGTGATTACGCGCCGTGAGTATGCCCGTTGGCTCGTGACAGCCAATAACCGCATTTACGCCAGCCGACCTGCTCGACAAATTCGGTTAGCCGTCGATACGTCTCAGCCTGCCTTTCAGGATGTGGGTCGCAGCGATGCTGACTTTGCCACGATTCAGGGACTTGCTGAGGCTGGGCTGATTCCCAGTTCGCTTTCTGGAGACAGCACAACAGTTTTGTTTCGCCCCAATGCGCCGCTGACCCGCGAAGAAATGATTCTCTGGAAGATGCCCGTTGATATGCGTCAAGCTTTGCCCACGGCGACGATCGAATCCGTCAAACAAACCTGGGGCTTTCAAGATGTCGCCCGCATTGACTCTAGGGCGCTCAGAGCCGTACTCGCCGACTTTCAGAATGGAGACCAGTCCAATTTGCGGCGGGCGTTTGGCTATACGACTTTGTTTCAACCCAAGCGATCGGTGACTCGTGCAGAAGCGGCATCTGTACTGTGGCATTTCGGGTTTCAGGGCGACGGCATTTCGGCTCAAGAGGCTCTAAAGGGCACGCCCCAATCGACAAACGCTAAACCCTGAGCAATCTTGTGACCCGTCTGCAAAACTTAAAACCATTGTTCAGGAACTGAACGCCCAAAGTGGGTAGTCTGAATCGAGTGGAGCGCATCGCTCCCAAAGATTATGCAAATTGGATATGAAATGCAAAACGTCGATCGTATTGCTCTATTGTGCGCTGGCAATCCTGTAGGCGGAGACACTAAAGTTGTTCTCAATCTACTCAAAGGTCTGGCCGAGCGAAACCTTTTTGTGGATTTAGTGCTCGCTTCTGCGGCCGAGCTTGTGGTCGAAAATTTGCCGCCACAGGTGCGCGTAATCGATCTTCAGGTTGTGGCACCGCCTAGAGCCTTGGGCGCTTTTAAGCTGTTGTTGCCGCTAAGTCGTTACCTTCGTCAAGAAAAGCCCAAAGTACTGATCGCCAATCTTAGCTATACGAATGCGATTCCTGTGTTAGCAAAACTGCTGGCGCGCGCTGAGATTCGTCTCATTTTGGTGGAGCATCTGGCCCTGTCCAAAAATCAGAACCGACTCGACGAGCGACGCAGCCAGTTTGTCCCGTTGTTGATGCGATCGCTCTATCCCATGTCCGATGCCGTAGTGGCCGTTTCTCATGGACTGGCGGAGCAGCTACAAGCCGATTTGAAATTGAGAGCCGGGTTACTCAAAGTGATTCGTAATCCGATCGTCGGTCAAACCCTATACGAAAAAGCACAGGAACCTGTCGATCATCCCTGGTTACAGCCTGGACAACCTCCGGTCTTCTTGGGTGTGGGACGACTGGACGCGCAAAAAGACTTTGAGACGTTGATTCGGGCTTTCTCGTGGGTGAAACGCGATCGCCCCGCTCGTCTGATTATTTTGGGTAAAGGCGGACTGAGGGCACCGTTAGCAGCGCTGATTAAACAGTTGGGACTGGAGGCAGATGTTGACTTACCGGGTTTTGAGGCGAATCCCTACAAGTACATGAGGCGGAGCAGTGTGTTTGTGCTGTCGTCTCGCTGGGAAGCGCTGCCCACAGTCTTAATTGAGGCGATGGCCTGTGGCTGTCAGGTGGTTGCAACTAATTGCCCCTATGGCCCCGATGAAATTTTGGCAGGTGGAAGGTTTGGTCAACTGGTGCCGATCGAGAATCCAACAGCCCTGGCAGATGCGATGAAACAAGCGATCGATGCCCCCATCTGCGTCGAGTCGATTCAGAACCAGGCGGCGGAATTTAGCTGCGATCGAGCCGTTTCTCAATACCTGGATCTGATCGAGCAGTCCAAACAACATTGGCTCAAACCTGCTTAATTGCGATGATTGTTGCTGTATCGAATTCTCGCCCCTGCCCATTGCAGCTTTTCTCTCAGCGTCTCAAAGTAAGAGTAGTTTTCTCGCAAGATAATAAACTGAGCATCACAATCAGCCATCCGAATGTCAACCCGCTGACCCGGCCAAATTGTCGTGGCCAAAACGCCGTCCATCCACAGCTTAGTCGTCAAGTCTCGATCAACCAGCGGCCAGATACTCACGACAGACCCCGGAGGCAAAATAATCGGCCGACTCGATAAACTGAGCGGGCAGATGGGCGTGACGGCGATCGCGTCCATGCCAGGATGAATAATCGGCCCATTCGCCGCCACTGTGTAGCAGGTTGAACCCGTCGGTGTCGCCACAATCAGCCCATCGCCCTGATATTGATCGACCACTTCGCCATCAATTTCCATTTCCAAAATCGAGGTGATCATGCGATCGGCAGAAGCAGGCTTGACGCACATCTCATTTAAGGCGAGAAAGCGATCGCTCATCGGCTCCAAATTGGTGCGATTGCCCTCAAAAATCATCGCTTGCAGCATCATCCGCCGCTGGACGGCAAAGCGATCGTCTCGCAACCGATCCCACACGGTCTCTGTGTCAAAATCTTCTGACGACTCCGTGAGAAACCCCAAATGTCCGCCGACATTCACCGCCAAAATTGGAATTTTATCCACCGCTAAATTTCTTGCCGCAGATAGAGCAGTCCCGTCGCCACCCAACACGATCGCCAGGTCGATCGGCGGCTGCACCGATGCCAAAAACACGGGATAAGGATTGTCATTGGCTCCACTTGGCCCCAACAAAACCTGACAATCAAGCTTCTCTAATTGACGAGCGCACTTCTCAGCCCAGCTACGACTCAGAGGATCGCCTGCTTTATGAATGATGATGACCTGCTTTAGCTGCACAGTACTTTAGCTGAGTGTGATCGTTAAACTCTACCCTGTGGTCGTCCGGTCTTCAAAGTCTACCGTCCTTCTTTTTAGGACTGACAACTTTCAGGTGGATTTGGCTTGTAGCTGTCGGACTTGCTCGATCGAGAGTCCTGTAACCTTAACCACGATGTCGATCGTCATTCCCTCATTCAACAGGTTGGTCGCAACTTGCTCCAGCGCTTCTGCCTTGCCTTCTGCTTTGCCTTCTGCCTTGCCTTCTGCTTTGCCTTCTAGAAGAATGTCCTGATAAATGACTGACTCTTGCATAAGTCCTCTCCGCAAAATGGTTTGAATCAAGTCCTTCTCTAATACTAAGCCAGCCAGAATCGCAGTAGAAGCTGCTACATTGTTTTGCATTCGCTGGTCAGAAATGTTTGCAACTGCTTGAGCAACTTCCTGAAGCGTTTGTGCCCGATCGTCTGTCTGACTCAAAACCGCAAACGGCAGCAACCCTGGAGAGTGCAAAAAGACGCTGGTAGGTTGTTCCCAAAGCCGAATCACATCGAATTCGTGAGAAGTCCGTTCGAGGCTAAATCTGGTCTGCTGGACACGTTCTGATGTCGTGGGCTTGAGATAGATTACAACCTGTCGCATCTGTTTGTTGGGAAAGCGACGGTGGACGCGCAGCCGATAGTCAATCATCCGAAAGGGAATCTCAGCCTTGGGCTGGGTCTGAAATTCGGCATGAAGCACGAGGTTGTCTGACTCCAGGAGAATCAATGCGTCTGCTCGAATAGGTTCCGTCGAAAGCTCTGAGGGGCTGAGTTCTGTGAGAGAAATTGGGTCTCCCAAAAGCCAGCTTGCAAAATCGATCGGGAAGGTTTCAACCAAAAATTTGCAAATATTGTCAAACATTCATCGTCCTTTTTGTCCTTTTTAAGGATGACCCCTAAAAAGAAGGGCACAATCGCTTGCACCCTTCATTCTCAGAATTTTATTGTTTGGGCAATCCAACGCTTACCACTTGAGTAGATTGAATTGCTCCATATCCACGGTGTCGCGGTTGCGGTAGATAGCCAGGACGATCGCCAACCCAACCGCCGCTTCTGCTGCTGCGATCGTGATCACAAAAATGGTGAAAATCTGTCCCTTAATCGTGTCTGGGTCGAGGTAGTTAGAAAACGCCATCAGATTGAGATTGACTGCATTCAGCATTAGCTCGATCGACATCAAGACGCGCACCGCATTTCGACTCGTAATCAGCCCATAGATGCCAATACAGAAAAGTGCTGCTGCAATCAGCAAAAAGTATTGAAGTTGCATAGTTTTGCTTCCTACTGAATAGTGCCATCGCTGCGGCCGGTGGTCATTAACTCGCGAGGGCGTTCTGGCAAGGTGAGGGCTTCAGTGCCATCCGCATCCAGCGTTGCTTCGGGTAGAAACTCGCGACGTGCCAGCACCACTGCACCAATCAGCGCCATCAGCAACAGCACCGAAGCCAACTCAAACGGCAGCAAGAAATCGCTGAAGAGATGTAGAGCGATCTTGACGATCGACGCATCCCCCGCAGGCATCGCTGTCGAGATCGCCCAGGGAGTCGTGACGACCATCGTCCCCAGTAGCGCAAAAATGCCCACACAAACAACAGCCGTCGCCACCTGACGAATCCAAATTCTCGGCACCGTCACAAAGTCTTGTCGCTTGTTCACCAGCATGATGGCAAACAAAATCAGCACGTTGACCGCACCGACATAGATGAGAATCTGAGCCGCCGCCACAAAGTCAGCATTGAGCAACAGATAAAGCCCTGAGATGCTAATAAACACGCCAGCCAGCAAAAAAGCTGAATAAACCACGTTATTTAACAGCACTACGCCAAAGGCCGACCCCAGCATCATCACTGCCAGAATCCCAAAGGAAACAATTTGAACCCCTTCTGCCAAATTCACGATTTCTAACTCCTTGTTGAGCAGCAGTTGGCAACTAGCTCATCGCCAATTGCCTGCTATTTTTCTGATTCCAAGATTTCTTCTGGGGTTTTGCCCGATCGCCGCACATCAGCGGGAAGGTCGTGAGGATCAAGCACCCCTTTGGGCAAGTAAACCAGTTCGCGCAGCGGCGTGACCATTGGATCATCCGTCACCTTGTAGGGCAGACGGCCCAGTGCCACGTTGTCATAATTGAGTTCGTGGCGATCGTAGGTCGATAGCTCATATTCCTCGGTCATCGACAAGCAGTTCGTGGGGCAATATTCGACACAGTTGCCGCAAAAAATACAGACTCCAAAATCGATGCTGTAGTGGTTGAGCTTTTTCTTCTTCGTTTCTTTGTTAAATTCCCAATCCACCACAGGCAAATTGATCGGACAAACGCGGACACAGACTTCACAAGAGATGCACTTGTCAAACTCAAAGTGAATCCGCCCTCGAAACCGCTCAGAAGGAATCAACTTTTCGTAGGGATATTGCACAGTAATCGGGCGGCGGCGCATGTGATCAAAGGTGACAGATAGCCCCTGACCAATATATTTTCCCGCCTGAACTGCCTCTTTGGTATAGTCACTAACCTGTTTAAGAAACTTAAGCATGAGTGTTCTCCAGAAGGGGTGAGGGATGAGGGATGAGGGATGAACCGGACACGGGGGGTTAGAGAAGTGGCTGAACCTCTGAACAACCTGAAAGTCAGAACTCAGACTCAAAATTCTTTCATCCTTCATCCTTCACCCTCATCCCTAATTTTCTAGCCTCCAAAAGCGGAGGGAAATGCCAACTTCAACCCTGCGGTGAGGAGCAGATTCACCAGGGAGACGGGCAACAAAAACTTCCAACCTAAGTCTAACAATTGGTCAATCCGTACACGCGGAACCGTCCAACGCAAGAGAACTGCCAAAAAGAGCAGAAAATAGGCTTTGAGCAAGGTGGTGACGATGCCCAGGGTGCCCGTCAAAACTTGGAGCCAGGGGGTGTTTTCGCTAACTCCGATCGCACTCGCAATCACGCTCACCGACACAGGAAATTCCCAGCCGCCGAGATAGAGAACGGCGAACAGCAAGGCAGATAGCACCAGATTGACGTAAGAAGCGATGTAGAAGAGGGCAAACTTCATGCCAGAGTATTCGGTCTGATAGCCTGCGACCAATTCTTCTTCGGCTTCTGGGAGGTCAAAGGGGATGCGTTCACATTCGGCGAGGGCGGAGATCCAAAAAATCAGAAAGCCCACGGGTTGTCGCCAGATGTTCCAGCCGAGGATGCCGTAGCCAGATTGCTGCTGCACAATGTCGATCGTGCTTAGAGAGTTAGACATCATGACGATCGCCAAGACGGATAGCGCCAGGGGCAACTCATAGCTGATCGATTGGGCTGCCGCTCTCAACCCCCCCAACAGAGAGTATTTGTTGTTGGAGGCATAGCCGGACATCAGCAGACCGATCGGTGCCACGCTAGACAGGGCAATCCACAGAAAGATTCCAGTGCCCACGTCGGTCATGACGATGTTTTCGCCAAACGGGACAATCAGATACGACAAAAACACAGGCAAAACGACAATCACTGGGCCAAGGAGGAACAGCAACGAGTCAGCCTTTGCCGGGACGGTATCTTCTTTAAAGACCAGCTTTAGCCCGTCTGCAAGCGGAGCCAATATCCCTAACGGCCCGATGAATTCTGGCCCGATCCGCTGTTGTGCGGCGGCTGAGATTTTTCGTTCGAGCCAAACCATCGTGAATACACCCAGGGTGGCCACGATCAGCATGACTACCATTGGCAGAGGCATCCAAAGGGCTTTAGCAGCTCCCGGTGGAATGCCAAATCCTTTAACGGATTCAATAAAAGTTCCTTGAAGGTCAATTCCTGGGTTCATGTTTCCCAATCCGCATCAAGTCATCAAACGAGTCGTCGCCAGCCGATCCTTTCAGATGAAGATTTTTGACGACCTTAACGCCTATCAGTATATCTTTACTCTGGGAACGGAACCGGATCAAAGTCCTTAATTCCTGAGCTTTTCGCCTATCAAACTATCCAATGAGCGGGATTGACTGAAGTGAATGGTTGGGCAGCGATCTATCGACTCTGAGGAATGGAGCGAGTGAATAATCCTCAGCAGCCTCTTTGAGCTACCCACAAGCGGTCAATTTCCCGTTCTCTAGATGGAACTCCATAGAATTCCTTAGACAGCCGTATCTCTATAGACTTTCCATAAAAGAAGCCCCCAGAAGCAAGATTCCTGAGGGCTGGAGTTCCTGAAAATCGTCACGTTGTTATGTTTGCAAGGGATCGGGAATTGCACAAGAGGGGTGACACCCTTCATACCGTACTTACGGACTAGCGATCGTCAATCTCAATGTAAGGCGAGGAGTGCAATCCGGTGTAAATCTGAGTTGGCCGAAAGATGCGATTTTCGCCCAGTTGTTCGCGCCAGTGAGCCAGCCAGCCAGCCGCACGAGAAATCGCAAACACAGGCGTAAACAGGTCTGTAGGAATTCCTAACTTGCGATACACCAGTCCAGAATAAAAATCAACGTTGGGATAAATGCCTTTGTGGCCCAATTTTTCTTCGACGGCGCGTTCTAGCTCAGTGGCGATATCGTAGTATTTGTCGTGACCAAATTTCTCAAAAAGTTGTTCGGCAAGCTGCTGCAAAATAGTGGCTCTGGGATCTTTAACTTTGTAAACTCGATGCCCAAATCCCATAATTTTAGATTTGCGTTCTAGAAGGCCGTCTAAGTAGGGGCGGACGTTCTCAACGGAGCCGATTTCTTCAAGCATCTCGATCACTTCCTCAGAGGCTCCGCCATGTAGCGGGCCAGCCAGCGTACCGACTGCCGAGGCCACGACTGCATAGGGATCAGTCAGCGTAGAAGCAGTGACCATTGCCGAAAAGGTTGAGGCGTTGATCGTGTGTTCTGCGTGAAGAATCAGTGCAACTTCAAAGATTCGCGCCGCAAAGGGGTCAGGTTCTTTCTCGTTGAGCATGTAGAGAAAGTTGGCGGCGTAACCCAGATCGTCACGAGGCTGTACTGGATCGTTGCCCTTTCGCATCAGTTGGAAGGCGGCGACCATTGTGGGAATTTTGGCCAAAAGCCGGACGACAGCCGCTCGAATGTATGTCGGATCGTCTAAAGCACGACGTGAGTAGAACAGTCCTAACGCCGCCGCACAAGCTTGTAGAGCATCCATCGGGTGGCCGCTTTCGGGGAAACATTTCATCATGTCTCGAATGCGGTATTTGAGCCGTCGATGATAGCGGATTTCGTGTTTAAACTCTTCTAGCTCGTCTTGGGTTGGCAGTTCTTTCCAGATCAAGAGATAGGCTGTTTCCAGGAAAGTGCTTTTGGCTGCAAGTTCCTGAATGGGGATGCCGCGATATTCCAGGATGCCTTTTTGCCCATCGACAAAGCTGATGCCGGATTGGGTGACTGGAACGCCCTCTAGACCTGCCCGATATTCATAGACAGTCATTAGTTCAGTTCGCCGTTTTCTTACAGTTGGTCTGAAGCTAACTTATCAGATTTGATAGAGCAGATTGTATTGTTTGGCGCAGAGTTGATCTTTTGAGGGAATTAGCGCGTACGCCCTTCTTCTTGTCGCCGCTAACACACTTCTGTCTCCAATCGACCCCATTTGATATATCAATCTGTTAATGTTTGCACTTTTTCATAAAAGATAATACTATCAGCTTATAAAGCTTTACACCTTGACCTAAGTTGCATTTACCCCACAGCCAACTGACTCCTGATATGCCTGGATACGTAACAGGCGGGAGTTGATTGGCTATTTTTGTACCCTCTCGTAAGGAGTTATATGCCCCACCGACATTCTCAACGTAAGCCTCAATCTTCAGATGTTCGTAGTCGATCGCGCCAAGAAGGCCATCACTCTCACAGCTACAACCCTCACACCAACCTGACGAAGCTAATCGAGCAAGATTCGCCGCTTCAAACCCACAGTCAATTGGTGCTGATGTATGGCCCTTTTCAAACCGAAATGTTACCCGAAGCGGGTCAGGGCGTTGCTTCCTGGATCAAAGACTGTCTTCGTAAACATGGACTGCCGAGCTTAGTGCGGTTTGACTATCGTCGTCGTGCCCAGATCTTTCGACGCGACCAGTTTCAGCCCTGGTTAGAGCCATTGATGGAACGACAGAGTTATTAGCGCTTAGCGGTTGGTTTCTAGATTGCAATCGATGCGTTTTGAGAACGGTAAGATCGAATACGACAACGATCGAGCCATTTCAAGACGATAGATTCAGAAGTACAAATGAAGTATTTAAGGCCTGCATTCCATCATCTGCGCCCAAAATCCTGTATTTCACTCAAAGCCAACCGCTAACCCAGGGTATTTAGTATGTCTGATCAGCCTTACGACATTCTGTTGCGTCAGGGTCGATTGTTGTGTGCAGTTGATCGCGTTGAGCAAGTCGATGTCGCGATTCAGAATGGCAAAATTGTGGCGGTTGCCCCTTCTATTGAGGGAACGGCTGTTTTGGAGTTGAACGTTGCCAATCGGCTAGTCAGTCCGCCTTTTGTCGAGTCCCACATTCATCTTGACTCAGCGCTAACCGCTGGAAACCCTCGCTGGAATCAAAGCGGCACCCTGTTTGAAGGAATCGAAATCTGGCGAGAGTATAAGCAAAATCTGTCGTTGGATAACGTCAAGCAACGGGCGATCGCCACGCTCAAACAGCAGGCCGCGCAAGGGGTTCTCTTTGTCCGCAGTCATGCCGATGTGAGCGAGTCGAGTCTGACCGCCCTACAAGCTTTGTTAGAAGTTCGGGAAGAAGTCAAAGATTGGATGACGCTGCAAGTCGTAGCCTTTCCTCAAGATGGAATCTATGGAGGGGCTAAAAATGAGTCGCTGATTGAGGAAGCGATGAAAATGGGAACCGATGTCGTCGGCGGCATTCCCCATTACGAACTGACTCGCGAAGATGGGGTGCGATCGGTTCATCGGATTTTTGAACTGGCGGAACAGTACGATCGCTTAATTGACATTCACTGTGATGAGATTGACGATGATCAGTCCCGGTTTTTAGAAGTGGTGGCGGCCTGTGCGATGCGTCAAGAGATGGGTTCGCGGGTGACGGCGAGCCATACGACAGCGTTTGGGTCTTACAACAATGCTTACGCCTTCAAGCTGATGGGCTTTTTGCAGCGCACTGCGATCAATTTCATCGCTAACCCTTTGATCAACATTACATTACAGGGTCGAACGGATACCTATCCCAAGCGTCGAGGTGTGACGAGGGTTAAAGAACTCTGGCAACAAGGGCTGAATGTCAGTCTAGGTCATGACTGTGTACAAGATCCCTGGTATTCGCTTGGTACGGGAAACATGCTGGATGTCGCGTCGATGGCGGTTCACGTTTGTCAGATGACTGGAATGTCTGAGATTGAGGCTTGTTATAACATGGTGACGTGGCACGGGGCAAAAACGCTGCATGTTGAAGACCAGTATGGCGTTGAGGTGGGCAAGCCTGCCAATTTGATTGTGTTGGATGCCGACGATCGCTACGATGCCATTCGTCGCCGCGCTACCGTCCAATATGTGATCTCAAACGGCAAGCTGTTAGCCCAGACAGAACCTCCTAAAATTCAATGGAAAGGCGTGTAGGGGAAAAATGTAGGAGCGATCGTCTAAATTTAGACAGCTCTCAGCTTGATGAAAATGCTCTGCTGCGGCTGCAAATTCGGGAAAGCAAGCTAAATCCCCCACAAGTGCTTGTCATTACCAACATTTTTCAGGCACGGGGGAGTCCCCAAGCTAAGTCCTGTAAGTAGGGGACTTTGAACTGGAATCCTTGTCTTAAAGTCTCCCACAATGGGGGGGTGGGGGGTAGAAGCGCTTGACAACGCAGCGAAAAAACTTTATTGAACTGACGCTACGTTAGCGACGCGGATTGGATTTCCGCTTTCTCGATCGCCGCCGTCCGATCGTCGTTCCGGTTCCCAATAACCCTAGCATCGCCAAAGGTTGCCAGTTTGCTTGCATTTCAGATCTGACGCGACGATCAGCCGTAGTCGAATCTTTGGCAGTCTGAACCCAGGAACTGATCATCGACCCCACACTGGCCAAAACGAGAATACTCAAAATCGCCGGATTTTTGGATTTTGACCCATCTTGCATGGTGAAGGAGGCATAGATGAAATAGAGCGAAATCGCCACAGAAATCAGCAGCAAAATCCCAATCATCGTCGGATTGTTGGCAAACGTGTAAATCGGCCCCTTGGTCTCAGAAAACTCTTTGAAGGTCGAGAATGGACTTGGCATGATGATTCTCCTATTCGGCGGATAGTTTGGGCGTGGCGATCGGAACCGTTTCACTCGTGCTGGCAAGATGAGAAACTAGAGACATCGAGGCATATTCTGGGTAACCTTCAACCCCCAGGTCAGCGAGATCCAGCCCCATGATCTCCTCTTCTCGCGACACGCGCAACAGGTTAAATTTCTTTAAGAGCCAGCTTGTCCCGTAGCCCGGAATAAAGCCCAAAACAACGGTGCAAATCAGCGTGCCCACGACCTGACCCCCCAAATTAATCGATGGAATGCCTTCGCCCTGCGGATAGCCATTGGCTGCGATTCCAACCGCGACGGCACCAAACACCCCGCAAAATCCATGCACCCCCACCGCACCGACGGCATCATCAATGCCCATCTTCTCGATCGCAATGATCATCTTCGGCATACAAAACGCAGCGATAAACGCCAGCACAATCACAAGAGCAGGGTGATACAGATCCATGCCTGCCCCAGTTGCGATGATGCCCGCCAGTCCGCCTGAAATTGTGAAAAACGGGTCGCCCTTTGAGGAAACGTAAGCGCCCACCAGGCCTGCCGCCAGCGCCATTGTGGTACTGACTCCCACCGAGGCCAGCGTCATCGGCGTTCCGTAAATTGTGGTTTCTCTAGCGTACCCTGGCAAAAAGATCAGACAGGCGGCGAGAAAGGCGTAGAAGCCCACAAAAATCAGCATCAAGCCCACCATCGTCAGTGGCAAATTGTGAGGCAAGATCGGGCGCGGTTTGCCGTTTTCATCGTACTTGCCGACTCTGGCCCCCAGATTTAACAGCACGCCTAATGTAAAGAAACCCGACACGCCATGTACCACACCTGCACAGCCAAAATCGTGATAGCCCAGCTTGGTAAACATCCACCCATAAGCGTTCCAGCCCCAGGCAGCGGCGACGACCCAGGTAAAGCCTCCCAGGACGATCGACAGCACCAGATAAGCGCCAATCTTGACCCGCTCAATCAACGCGCCTGACAAAATCGATGCTGTCGTCATGGCAAACAGCGCAAAGGCAAAGAAGAAAACGCCCGTAATGTGATCGCTGGTATTGGGCCCCAAAGCAGGCGACCAGGGGTAAGACGCATCGACATAAACCATTGCGGCTTTGATCGTTTCGCTCTGCTCAGGATTTGTCCACGGGCCCAGAATGCCACCCGTAACGGGGAAAAATGGAAAAGCGTTGTAAACCCACCAGCCAAAAAAGAAAAACGCTAACCCAACACTCGCCAGCGTCAGCAGGTTTTTGACCATTGTGGCCAGCACATTTTTGGTGCGCGAGGCTCCTCCTTCATAAGCAAGAAAGCCTGCGTGAATCAGCAGCATAAAAACCGAAGCCCAATAGTAAAAGGACTCCGAAGTAAACGTTCCGAGAAATTGTTGCGCTTCTGGAGACATAAACTTTATATCCGGGGTAAGAACACTATTTGCAATCTCAAACAACAAACCTAAAGCGAACCTGAACCAAACCTAAAGAGAAGTTAAACCCGACTTGTTATAACAAATGGTATTCAAATTGACCGTATCAAAAATGCAGTCAGATTATCGTTCACTGTAGCGATCGAGCCGATCGTATTTCAAAAATTCCTTCGAGAAGGAGCGGTTCTAAAACTGCTCTCAGATCACAATGGCGATTCGTAAAGATTGCTGCTGCGAATTCCTAAGCTAAATTCTGGCAACGCTACTGACAATCGACTTTACATCACTGGGCCCAACCAATGAGGTGTTGCGTCAATTTGTCGGAAAAATGGCACTTTTAGGAATGGAATCGCTGAACTATTGGAATCAGAGCGTTAACGAACGAGTATTGCATAACGAAACGAAAAAATTAGACGCAGAAGGCAAACGCAAACTCGCAGAAAGTCTCTTACAAGAAGCGGCCGCAGAAGAAGCGAAGAAACTCGTCAAATCCTATGCTGCAAGCCTTGTGTGAGCGTAAAGTTAACTTTTTATCAACCAAAAATTGACAGCAACGATATTTCGCAGGATGCTAAATCAACGTGAATTCGACGAGATTCTTCACTTCGCGCGCTTCGAGATATCCGCAAGGGATTGCAGATTTGGATTGCCCCTAAATTTCCCTAACATGGAGGACTCTGAACTAGAATTCTTGTCTTAAAGTCCCCCAGAATTGGCAGCTTGGGGGGCAGAGGCTCTTAATAAAGGAGCGAAAGAACTTCATTGAGTTGACGCTAAATCACAAATTCTGAGGATTCGATATGGTGGATGAATCGATCGTAGGTTCAGTCGTGTCGCTCTGGCGCTATCCAATTAAATCGATGCTGGGCGAGGAGTTGAATGCGAGTCAGGTGGCAGAACAGGGATTGCTGGGCGATCGTGCCTTTGCTCTAATCGATAAGGCGACGGGAATGACTGTCAGCGCCAAAAATCCGCGTAAGTGGGGCAAAATGTTTGATTGTCGGGCGACCCTGGCCGAGTCGGGAGACGGCGTTGACTTATCGCAAGTGAAGATCACGCTGCCGGATGGGTCGATCGTGTTCAGCAGTGCCCAAGATGCCGACCAAATTCTGTCTAGTCTGTTGGGTCGTGAGGTGAAATTAGAAACGATCGCGCCTCAAAAACCTAGCTTAGAGGAATACTGGCCGACGGTTGAAGGGTTGCCTCATCAAGATACCGTGACCGACGAGGCGACGCTTGCCAATACGTTTTTTGATGGCGCAACGATTCATTTATTAACCACGGCAACGTTGAATCGCTTTCAAGCCATTACGCCTGGGTCTCGATTTGAAACTCGGCGCTTTCGTCCTAACATTATGGTCGCAGCTAAAGGCTCAACAGGCTTTGTCGAAAATGATTGGATTGGGCAGACGTTGGCGATCGGCGATCAAGTCCAGTTGACGGTGACGGGGGGCTGTCCTCGCTGTGTGATGACGACAATGGCTCAGGGTGAATTGCCCAATGATGTCGAGGTTTTGCGAACTGCGGTCAAACATAATCAAGGTAACGTCGGAATTTACGCCAGCGTTGCTCAAGGTGGCACCGTTCGACGTGGTGATGTAATCAAGCTGCTGTAGATTTTGCAATCATAATCTTATCCAAGCAGTGATTTACAACATATGGATTTTGTAAGTTCTGTTATGTAGTATGAGTGATATCTCTGACTTTCTCAAACCGTTGGGGATATCATTTGTGATCGTGATTCAAAGGTGACTTGTCCAAGGGCGATGTCTCGATTATTCGATCGTCTTTGCCAAAAACTCAGACTAATCTAAATGCTTCAAGAAAAGTGGGGCAAACTCTTCTCAAGGAAGACCATTAGATTAAAAAGTTTTATGCGATTTCTGTTCGTTACATTAGTTGGGCTGCTCGTTGTATTGTTTGTAGCCTATCAGCCAATAACAGATGCAATAAATGTGCAATCAGTGCTGACTAGTCAGAGTGCATCCGCCGTTGATTATCATGCACCGTCAAAGTTATTAACAATTCTCCAAAACAATCCAAAAGATGAGAACGCCTGGAAAGCACTTCATCACTACCGTTCTCTTACAGATGCTGGACTGACGCTCACATTTTATCGTCATTGCTTTAATGCCCTTAAAGAAAAGCCGCTATTGTTCCTTGATAGATACATCGCAGGCGATGAACAAGCTCTATTTCGGATGATTGACGCGCTCTCACATGATTTTTCAGCTTTTGCAGGAGAAACATTTCAAGCGACTAATCAAGTTTTTGAGCGATCGTTAGATAGCATTTCAGATTTTCAAAGAGCGCATTCTCAAGGCAAAGAAGTATACCGTCGCGGTTATGATTTTAGCCGTGTTAGTCAATCTCAGTACGATTCATGGAGCCTGAGATATTGTGAATTTACGAGAGAAAACTCCAAAGCTGTTGCCAAAAATTGCGCCATCTGGGAAAAGCAGTGAGGATACAAGCCGCTCGATCGCTCTCACTTGAGTAGATCCCAAAAACTTTCTTCACCCATATGGTCAAAGTAACTGAAGTCGCTGAGTTATTTCTCCAGGTCTGTTCACATGTCCGATTCACTCTGGAAGAGCATCGTAAGAACCGGGAAAATGAACAAGTTTCGCTGCTATGCTGAGATTGAGGGAAGATAGCTAAATTTATATTGGCGGCCCTTAGCGTGGATATCTTAATTGAGTCAACGAAGAGCTTTGAGAAGGATCTTGACGGGTTGAGCGAAGATGACAAAGCCACAACAGTCAACAAGATCAATGAATGTGTCAGCCTTTTCCCAACTCAAAAAGCTGATGTCGATCGTCAGTTGCGTCGTCTCTCCCTACCATCGGGTTTAAATGGCTACGAATCTTCGCTCTACACACTAGGGGTTTCTCAAAAACTCAGCGTAGTTTTGACCATTGACGAAGATCCAATTTTTGGGCAAGTTATTTTTACGCTTTTTCGATCGGTCAACTCTCATGATCTCGATCGTGCATACAAAGATGTGGCAGAGTCTCTATATCAAGAGCTACTCCACCACCAACGAGAAACTGCTCGATCGTAAGTTTGCTCATGGCATAAACCCTGACTCTCTGTGATGAATACGGCATCATTTATCAAGCTATCAAAGTTTTGCCAGACGACGAGCTAAAGATTGGCTTTCTTGAAGCCTTGGCAGAGCTTGAAGACAACGAATGCCATCGAACAAGAACATTCCCAAAAACAAGGCTGCACAAAGTAAAAGGTATCAAGCAGGCAATCTATCGCGCTGATATTAATAAAACGTCAGTTCGATGAGAGGGACTCGCTTCGTTATTGAGCGCTTCGCCCCCTAAATCCCCCAATTTGGGGGATTTAGGGGGCGAAGCGCTCAATAACGAAGCGAAAAAACTCCATCGAATTCACGTTAATAAAGTCTCAGGCTGGCGCATTCACCTTCAATATATTAATGGGCAAATCCATCTCAAAGACATCATTGAGGGGAAAAGACATGACGATGTGATCGAGGTGATTAAGTCGAAAAAGACACGCTATGAGTAATTCATAGTTTCCTTAATCCGCAGTTTTCTTAGCCCCAAGATTCGCGGCCTCTTTCCCACGGCAGTCCTTCCTGCTCCAATTCTTCGATCACCTGCAATCCGCGCGGATCGCCCACCTTGAGCATTGAGGCTTTCGCATCTTCTCTCACGCCCACATCTTCATCTTCGGCAAACGCTTCGATCAGAGCATCGATCGCCGTTGCATAAATCACGTTTGACGGCAGTTCTCGACAGAGTTGCCCCAACGACCACGCACAATTGCTGCGAATGGCTGCGATCGGATCTTGTCTGAGTGCCTCGATCAACGGCGGAGTCGCAGCCACCACCACCTCATAACCCACCGTCGCCATCTGCGCGAGAGAACTGGCCGCCCAAAGTCGCACCGCAGAAATATCCGTCTTCAAAGCATCAATTAAAGTTTGTAAAGCGCGGCGATCGCGACAGTTGCCCAATGCCCAAACCACACCCTTTCGCACATAGCCATTCCAATCTTGCTCATACTGCGCGATCAGTGACTCTACCGCATCATGACTGGGATTGCGCCCCAACCCATAGGCAGCACTCACCCGCACCAGCGGACAGGGATCGCTCAACAACCCAATCAGATGCGGAATGGCGCGATCGTCTTGCAATTCACAAAACGCTCTGGCAGCCAGCATCCGATGTTGCACATCCTGCGAGTCGAGGAGCGCCAACATTTCGTCGGGGTCTGGTTTTGGGGTTGCTGACTCATCTTCGATAATCGGAATCTGATCTAAAGGGTCTGCTAAATCAGCTTCGATATCGAGAACGGTCAAGTCATCATCACTATACATATCTGTAACTTTACAGCACCAAACGGCCAGAAAGTTTTGAGTTTTAAGCCAGATTTCGACTCAAAAATCAGAACATTGCTCAGTCTTCCAGGGATTTGACCATCCACAAAGATTGAGTCTCATACCCCAGGAATTGATAGAGCTTAAGCGCAGGTTGGTTAGATTGAAAAACTTGTAAACCAATTTGGCGATCGCCCCTCGCTTTTGCCCAACTTTCAGCGTACCGCACCAGGGTCGCTCCGATGCCCTTGCGCCGATGTTGAGGTGACACGTAGAGTAAAAAAATGTGGGCATGACGATCGCCACTCGCCTGATCGATCGCGTTTCCGACCCAGAGGCAAGCAATTGGATGAATCGATCGCGCAGAAGGCATCCCGTCCGCTAGATTCAAATCTTCCTCAGTCCACTCAACCCACCACAGCGGCGTTTCTTTAGAAAAATATTGCTCAACCGTCAGCACCAAATGGTCAACCTCTCCCTGCGGAAAAAGCTCTCGATAAGTGCGCTGCATAAATTTCACCAGCAACGCCCGATCCAACGTTGAACCAGTTAGCAAGCGGTAATCGAGGGGCAGGTCGAACACAGGGGTGAGGGATGAAAGGATTGATGTGCTGGTGATAGAAAGGGGTGATGCTCTAGTCAATCTCAGTAGCCCAGCCCAAATTTTTTACAGATTTCTCATCCCTTACCCCTACCCGCGAAGCGGATTACCCCCAAAAGGGGAACAGATCATCGAAGTTCTTCCTCTAAAGCTGTTCTGACAACCCTGGCTCGTCTGGCAACCCTTTAAGTAGCGCTGAGAGAGCAGGTGGTAAGTCTGCAACGCTCTCACCCGTGGGGGATTGGGCTTTGTCGCTGGTTGGGTTCACTTCCTCGATCGGGGCAGGGGCGGCCATGTCATTGGGCAAAAAGATTCTGGCACTCACCGCAACAAGGGAGACGATAAAAACCAGCACAACCAGTAGGGGGGCAATGTACTGACGAAAGAAAGCCATAGGACGGGCGATCGCAATGAAGGGATAGGGGTAGAACAAATAAGCTCAAGATTTGTAAAAATCTCTAATCTAATCCTACCGCTCAAGTCCCGATCCCGGTTGACGAAATGGAGCGACTTCTTAAGAAATTTCTTCGATCTTTGGAGGCTCATCATTCCAAGGGGCAAAGATTGGCAGCAGCATTAATCCAGGAACAGCCGCCAAAATCGTAATCGTAAAAAACGCCGGCCAGCCCGTCCCTTCAACTAACTTTCCAGCAGGGGCGACCAGAATGTCTCGACTGACAGCCATCAAGCTAGAGAGCAACGCAAACTGAGTCGCTGAAAATCTCTGGTTGCACAAACTCATCAAAAACGCCACAAAAGCAGCCGTTCCCAGTCCACCGCAAAAGTTTTCAATATTAATGGCGACCACCATTGAGGGATAGCTCTTTCCAAGCAGCGACAAAATTAGATAGGTCAGGTTGCTGATGGCTTGTAGTCCGCCAAATACCCAGAGCGATCGATAGATGCCAATTTTGCTGAGAATTGCTCCTCCGGTCAGCGTCCCGACGATCGTCGCCAGCAGCCCCATCCCGCCTTGAATCGCGCCAATGTCAGTTTGGGTAAAGCCTGTCTTGAGCAAAAACGGGGTCGCCATGTTATTGACGAGCGAATCTCCCAGCTTGTACAGCACAATGAACACCAGAACGGCGATCGCCCGCATCTGTCCGAGCCGCTGGAAAAACTCGATAAATGGCAACGTTACCGCTTCTGCCAGAGACGCAGGAGGTTGAGTCCGCAGGTCAGGTTCGGGGGCCCAAAACGCGGCGATAATGCCGATGCCCATAAATAGAGACAACAACAGATAGACCAATTGCCAGGGCATTCGATCCGCCAAAATCAGGGCTAAAGAACCTGTCAGCAGTAGCGCAATTCGGTATCCTAAAACGGTGACGGCGGCTCCGGCTCCCATTTCAGGCGGACTTAATACGTCTGTGCGATAAGCATCAAAAGCAATGTCTTGACTGGCGCTCAGAAAGGCGATCAAGAGGGCATTAATCGCGAGCAGTTGAAGAGACTGTTTGGGGTTTTGCGTTGCCATCAGCGCGATCGCGACCACCAACCCCACCTGTGTAATCACCAACCAGCCGCGACGACGGCCCAAAAAGGGGGGCATGTAGCGATCGAGCAGCGGCGACCAAATGAACTTCAGAGAATAAGGCAAGCCAACCAGACTAAACAGCCCGATCGCACCCAGTTTGACCCCTTCTACGGTCATCCATGCTTGCAAAGTTCGACTCGTCAGATATAACGGCAGTCCCGATGCGAAGCCCAGGAGAAGGAGAGCCGCCATTTTGCGACTTTGAAAAACTTTGAGAAAGGACGAAAATGAATTCACGACGGACAGCAACTCCTGTTGAGCTTGGCTGATGCGGTTTGCAATTCAGACATCATCTCACAGTGAGTAGAGTCAGGAAGAATCTGAGTTTGTCAAAACTACAGCTTGCCGTAGCCGCGCCACACTCCTACCAAAACGCCCTGAATTTCGACCTGGGAGGCAGGAACTTCGGTGACGGGGTAAAGCTCTCGATTAGGGTTGCCAGGTTGCAGAACGATTTTGCTGCCCTTTCTTTGAAAATACTTGAGCGTGGTTTTGCCTTCGACTCTGGCGGCGACGATCGTATCGTTTTTGAGGGTTTTGGGATCGTCTGTCGGCTTTAAGATCACGACATCGCCATCGTCAATCAAAGCGTCGATCATGCTGTGACCTCTGACCTTGAGCGCAAAATGTTGTGGCTTGAGCAGCAGACTGGAGAGATCCAAATGCTCAACTTCGTTGTCGGGATAATTCTCAACTAAGCTGGTGGCGGCGATCGCACCCAAAATCGGCACTCCTTTGGGGGTTGCCTGAAGCAGACGAATGGTGCGGGCCTGACCTTCTGACCAATCGATGTAGCCTTTATTTCGCAAGTGTTCTAGACGGCTTTGCACAGGTGCCGGAGACTTGAGATTCATGGCGGCCATCATCTGCCGAATCGAGGGAGAGTGCTGATGTTGGTGAATGTACTCGGCTAGCCAGTCGTAAAGCTGTCTTTGGGCTTCGGTGAGGGATTCCATAACAGAATAAATGGTAATGAATTTTAGAACATTTGTATCATATCAAATTGAGATCGTCTAGTCATCTAAACTTTGCTCTCTAAGAACACTTGTATCATGATTTTGTGATTAGTTAAAGAGGAAATTGGGATCGCTGCCAATTCACAGGTGCAGCAACTTTGCAATAATGATTTTGTTGATCAAACGTTGTTTCAATTTTGCGACTTATGACTGCTGTTGATTCCACTCCTCGTCTGTCTTCTCGCGTTGTAAACGGCATTTTGGCGATCAAGCCGCTGTTTGATTTGGCGAAATATCAGGCGCGTCAGATGATGATCAAACGGGCAACGTCGATCGGGGTCAACTGGCTAGAAGATGCCAAAAAGCTACGATCGCGCGATTGGTCAACCGAGTTTAATCAAGTTAACAATCCCACGCTCACCTATCCCGATTATTATTTGCGTCCCTTTCATGCCTACACCGAGGGCAATTTGGGTTGGGAGCCTGCCAGCGAAGTCGAATCTGCGGCTCATGCTGTCCATGCTCGAATCTGGAAAGATGCGGGAATAGAAGGCGATTCTCGACTGCGGCAAAGCTACCATGATGTGTTGAAAGCTCAACTACCCAAAGCGCCACAAGACATTCTGGACATGGGCTGTAGTGTGGGAATGAGTACTTTTAAGCTACAAGAAACCTTCCCCGATGCAAGGGTTATGGGCGTTGATTTGTCACCTTATTTTTTGGCGATCGCTCAGTATCGAACTCAAGAACTCGCCCCTCAAAATCCCCCAGTTTGGCTTCACGCCGCCGCTGAATCGACAGGCTTACCGTCCGCTTCTTTTGATTTGGTGTCCGCTTGTCTGATGTTTCACGAGTTGCCTAGAACTGCCGCAGTAGAAGTCTTTCAAGAAGCAAAACGGCTACTGCGTCCCGGTGGACATCTGACCATTATGGACATGAATCCTCAGTCAGAAATTTATGCCAAAATGCCGCCCTACATTCTGACGCTGCTCAAAAGCACAGAGCCGTATATGGATGACTACTTTTCGTTTGATCTAGAGGGGGCGATCGTTCAAGCCGGATTCACCCATCCCAAAGTCACCCGCAACACGCCCCGCCACCGGACGATAATCGCTCAGGCAGTGTAGTTTATTTGTTTAGGTAGAGTCCGATCAAATAGACCATTAGCACTCCTATCAGAAACCAAATGGTGACGATCGCTCCGGCCACAATCCAGTTTTGTCCTGGGTGATCAGATGAATCAGACGCAACTTGCGATCGACAGTCACTCAACACAGCCGGGGGAATCATTTTGAGAACCAACCAAATTCCCAATGGGACAATAATCAGATCGTCAAGCTGACCCAAAATGGGAATGAAATCCGGAATGAGGTCGATTGGACTAACCGCATAAGCCCTAATCAGAACCGCCAGCAGCTTTGCATACCACGGTACTCTAGGATCTTTGCTTGCCAGATAGACAACGTGAATCTCTCGCTTTAGACTTTTTGCAAACTGTTTGAGGGATGGCATCAAGCATTCAACCTACCAGCAAAAAATCAACGGTAACACAAGACTAATTCACGGCTAATTTGCTGTTAGTTTGCTGTTAGTTTGCTGTTAGTTTGCTGACATCCCTAAAGTCATACCTAAATTCATAACGTCTGATTGCAGGATGGATTTTGCCTATGGATTTTGCTGCAAAAACGTCTCGATCGCGTTCAACGCTTGCTCACTCAATTGATAATTTGCGGCTCCGATTACCCCTTCAACCTGTTGGGCGTTACGACCGCCGACGATCGCGGCTGTGACAGCGGCATGCTTTAGCGTCCAAGCGCTCGCCACTTCACCCGCAGAATGACCGCTTTGCTGACCGATTTCTTTAAGCAGTTGAACCAGTTTGAGGTTAGCGTACTCCAGCCTTCCTCAAGATCTGCGTCTGGGTTTGGCCAGTGAATCTGATAAAGGTCGATCGCTTCGATTTGTAGTCGGCGTAAGCTATCTTCTACTTCACGTCGGAGAGAATCTGCCTTAAGGCTGCGACCGATCGTCCCTTTTTCGTCCCAAATCATGGAGCATTTGGTAAACACATAGGGTTGCGATCGTCCCTTGAGCGCCCGACTCACCACTTCTTCAGAGTGTCCCAATCCGTACACTGCGGCGGTGTCGATCCAGTTCACTCCCAGGTCGAGGGCCCGCTGAATCGCCGCGATCGACTCCTGATCTTCCTGGTGACCCCAACCAAACTCCCAGCCGCCCCCGCCGATCGCCCAGGCTCCAAAACCGATCGGGGTGAGATGCAGATCAGAATTACCTAGTTGTTTTGTTTGCAGATTAGTAGTCGTTTGCATAGTCGCCTCTTGAGATGAGCAGTCACCAGATCCCCTATGCTAGGGCGGTCACATTGGGCTGACATCAAACATTTCGTAGAGAACGACGATCGCGGACGCAGTGCAGAACCATTCATTTGGCGGTGGTCGATAAGTCAAATGACTTTTGCACTTAGTGAGAATTTTTACCAAAATTTTACATAAACCTCAATCTGCCCTGATTCCTAGGGAACCTTAACCTCTAAGGATTCAAGCGGCTGGAATTGTGAATCTAAATTCAGATTACTTCTCCGATCGCTCATACCCGGATAGTTACAACGACGGGAGAACACGTTGACGCTCTATGGTGCAGACTGAAAACGCCACCGCCGAAAGCCTTTTGCAACAAGGACTCACCTTTAGCCAGGTCGGAGACTACGCTGACGCGATCGCCTACTTTGACCAATCCCTTGTCCTCAACCCCAGCTTGTTTGACGCACTCAGCGAGAAAGGCAGCGCTCTGATTAATTTAGGACAGCACGAAGCGGCGATCGCCCACTTTGAAAAAGCCATTTCGTACTATCCTCACGCTGGATATTTTCACTACAGTCGCGCCTGGGCTGCCTATGTCGCTGGACATTTTGAAATCGCGATCGCCAGCTTTCATCGAGTCCTCGAAATCCAACCCAACTATCCCTATGCTCAATACAGTCAAGGACTGACGCTCTATGCGATCGGGCGCTATGAAGAAGCAATTCCCTATTTTCTCAAAGCGATCGAGCAGTTTCCCAATTTTGCCGATGCCTGGTATATGCACGGAGCCGCTCTTTATGTGACCAGACGCTATGAAGGCGCGATCGATCACTTCAATCGTGCTTTAGAACTGCGCCCCGACTCCGAAGAAGCGCTCTACAGCCGGGGAAACGCTTTGCTCTGTGTGGGAGATTATGAAGCGGCGATCGTCAGCTACGAGAAAGCTTTGACCAGCCAGCCCGACGATGCAGACGCTTGGTACTATCGGGGTATTGCCTTCAAACAACTCAACCGCCCCGAAACGGCGATCGCCAGCTACCAAAAAGCCGTCGAGTTGCAGCCTGACCACATTCACGCCTGGTATCAGCAAGCCTGCGCCTGTATGAGATTAAATGATTTGGAGGCAGCGATCGCTAACTTCGATCGAGCCATCCAGCACAAACCTGACTTTTACGAAGCCTGGTACAACCGGGGCGTGACGCTGAAAAATCTGGGGCAGCTTGCTCAATCAGTTGAAAGTTACGACAAAGCTCTGGCGCTCAGACCTAACGACTTTCGAGCCTGGAACAATCGCGGTGGAGTTCTTTGTAGTTTGGGCCGTTTTGAGGAAGCAGTTGCCAGCTACGACAAAGTTCTCGCGCTCAAACCGGACGACGAGCTTGCGCTCAAAAATCGGAGTGTGGCGGCTAGGAGAATTCAGCAGGGATGAGGGAGAACTTTGTTCTGCTGCGCGAGGAGGGAGGAGGGAAGAGGGAGGAGGGAGGAAAAGACGATACAAGCGATCGATTTTTGGCATCCGCTTCTTGATTTCTAGGGAGATTTCCTTTAGTCAATTTATCCCTCTGTCTCCCATGAGGGTTCTGAAAGTCAAGTTGAGCGCGGAGACAAACTGAGTTGAAATAACGGGCTTTTGAGAGAATTGAGCCATGTTTCCTTTAAGAAAAAATGCAGTTGCAAAAAAGCAGACTCAAGGTACGAGAACAACAATAGCCTCAACTTTGAAATCATTTGTCAAACAGGTCTCCGCGTCGCTGAAATTCAAGATTTGACCTGGAATTCAAAATCTGACTTATTTGATTTGAGAGACCTGTTTTTATCTACTGTTGCTGTCTTTTTAGGGCTTGCATGACTCGCTGATAGCTCTCGGTATCTCCTTGCTGCTGATAAAGTTTGGCGGACTGTTGAAAGTCAGCGATCGCTTGTGGCTTGCGGCCCATTCGAGAATAGGTAATGCCCCGATTAAAGAACGCATTTGCAAATTCTGGATTGAGTTTGAGCGCTTGATTATAGTCAGAAAGTGCGCCCTGTCTGTCACCCAAATCATCTCGCGCATTGCCCCGATTGACGTAGGCTTTGGTATCTTTGGGGTTCAATTTGATTGCTTGATTGTAGTCAGCTACCGCCCCTTTATTATCTTCTAACCGAGCACGGGTTACGCCTCGATTGTAGTAAGCATTACCATCTTTGGGATTTAATTTGATCGCTTGATCGTAGTCAACTAGCGCCCCTTTTCTATCGCCCAAATCGTCTTTTGCATTGCCTCGATTCACATAGGAGTCAGCATCTTTGGGATTGAGCCGAATCGCCTGATCATAGTCTGCGATCGCGCCCTTAAGATTGCCCAGATCCGATCGCGCCAGTCCCCGATTGTAGTAGGCATCTGCTAGTTTGGGTTCGAGTTTGATGACTTGACTAAAATCATCTACTGCTCCCTGAGCATCCTTTTCGTTGAGGCGACGCAGCCCCCGCTCAAAATATTCTCTAGCCGTTTTAGGGGTTTCTTGAGCGACCAGCGTCCGAACCGAAGAAACCTCTCTTAAATCAGGGGTTTTTGCCAACAGTGACCCTTGACTCAACACGATCGTGGCGACTGTTCCTGCCACCAACCCAAACAATGAATTAGACCGACGCATACCTTACTTCACATTTAAACAAACCAATCCAGTCTATCCAGCCCGATCGCACAACCCAAAATACTTAATATTCTCGAAGCATCACCAGGCAAAATAATGAAGTCACTGTTCCTGCCTCCTCGCGAACGCGGGGCAAAGCCCTCCCTCATCCCTTTCTTCCATGCCCCAACCCATTCTCTACATTGCCATCACCAATCACGGCTTTGGACATGCGACTCGTGCCGCTTCGGTAGCCGCAGAAATTCAGAAATTGTGTCCAGAGATTCTGTTGATTTTGGCGACAACGGCTCCCCGATCGCTCCTCGAAGCTTACATTCCCGGTGATTTCATTCATCGGCCTCGTGCGTTTGATGTGGGCGTAATTCAAAGTGACAGTTTGACGATGGACAAGGCGGCTACCTTAGAAAAGCTGAGAGAAATTCGAGCAAAACAGCGATCGTTGATTGCCTCCGAAGTCAGTTTTATTCAACAAAATCGAGTGGGATTAATGTTAGCGGATATTCCTCCGTTGGCGGCCTCGATCGCGGCTGCGGCTGACATTCCTGGATGGATGATGGGTAACTTTGGCTGGGACTTTATCTATCGAGAATGGGGGGGTGAATTTGACGAAATGGCAGATTGGATTGGGGAGTGTTTTGGGCAGTGCGATCGCTTGTTTCGTCTCCCCTTTCATGAACCGATGGCAGCATTTTCTAACATCATTGATACAGGGTTGACAGGTGTCGATCCGCGATTTGACCTTGAAGAACTGCGATCGAAATTCAATCTATCTGACACCCCAAAAGAAAAAATCGCCCTGATGACCTTTGGAGGATTGGGACTGCATAGAATTCCCTACGAGAATGTGCAAAACTTCCCTGATTGGACATTTATTTGTTTTGATTTGACGGCTCCTGATTATCCCAATTTGCTGAAGATTGACGATCGCTTCTACCGTCCAGTTGACTTTTTACCTTTGTGTGGTCGGCTAATTTCTAAACCGGGCTACAGCACTTTTTCGGAAGCTTGTCGATTGGATGTTCCGATCGTTAGCATTACACGAGAAGGCTTTGCCGAAGCACCCGTTCTACTAGAAGGGATTCAACAGTATGCTCATCACCAAATTCTCACGCCAGATGCTTTCTTTTTGGATGATTGGGACTTTTTGAATCAGCCCTTAATTGCGCCCCACTCAACTCAAACACTCGCGAAAGATGGAAACGCTACTATTGCACAGGCGGCGATCGAGTATCTGAAAAAATCAGGCTATTAGACAGTCAATCAATGTGAGTACACAAGTCCATACTCACTTCGTTCTAGTCGGCTTCAGCCCCCTAAATCCCCCATTCTGGGGGACTTTAAGCAAAAAAGACTTCCAGAGTTTAGAACCCTGATCAGCGTTCAAAGTCCCCCAAATTTGGGGGATTTGGGGGGCGAAGGATTACGGCAAGTACAGATCAATCGACCTATGTATACACGGTAGGCCCTTCTCCCTGAGAAGGGAGTCAGATCTTTTGTTTCCTCTCCTAGGGGAGAGGGTTAGGGTGAGGGCAGAAAGACCGTGCTACACAATTGGGATGCTCCCAGGCACAATAGAAGATGGAGACGTTCGCCTCATAACCCTCGATTATGTCTCAGTATCAGAAAATTATTAGAATCCCTACGTCGGGTAAATCGCTGCTTAGAATTACTCAAAAAATTCAGGCGATCGTCGCTGACTCTGGCATCCAAACCGGAATCTGTTACTTGTTTTTGCGCCACACCTCTGCCAGTCTGATTATTCAGGAAAACGCCGATCCTGACGTGTTGAAAGACTTAGAGAATTTTCTCTTAAAGCTGGTTCCAGAGTGGGAGAATTACATTCATAGCGCCGAAGGGCCAGACGACATGCCTGCTCACATTCGCACCGTGCTCACCCACACTTCTGAGCAAATTCCGATCGCTCAAGGTCGCCTTTTACTCGGAACCTGGCAGGGCATCTACATCTGGGAGCATCGTCAACGGGGAAATAGCCGCGAAATCGTGGTTCATATTGCGGGAGAGTAGGAGATGGGCGGGTGGTTGTAAAAATTGGGCAGCTTAAAACTCAACAGATCAAAACCTTCTGGATTGCCGGAATTTTGGTGGTTGGCAGTTCGCTAGGCGGATGCAGTGTCGAAAAAGCGCGATCGCTTCAGGGGGCAGTCGTTCAATTTAAGACAGAATCTTTGGCAGCGATCGAAGCCATCGACACCATGCGAAAACGGGAACTCGAAGCGCCTCCACGATCGCAAGCTGAGATGCGTCAGAGTTTTATCAATCGGATTCTCAATTCCAAAGTCGATATTAATAGTACGGTGATCGATCTGGCGATCGACCCATTTCAGCCGCCCAAAGTTGCAGAGTGGGACGATTTTATCGTCGATTTGCGCGGTCAGTATGAAGGGTTCGCATCGATTTTTGACAAGCTCAATAGCGGCACACTGGTCAGTCGAGACGAAGCCCGCAAGTCGGCTGAATATGCCAAGACGCTAACTGTTCAGATGGCTTTGTTGGCGGACGCAATTAATAAAAATCCACCGATGCTGACCCAGTATCGATCGGGGGTGATTGTCCGATTTAGAAAGCTGCGTCAAGAGTATCAAACCGTGCTGGCAAAGCTGAAAAATGGCACTGGAAACGAAACACTACAACAATTAAACCAACGCAAGTCTGACCTCGAAAATCAAGCGGGCGAAATGATGGGCGAATGGCAACAGATCAAACAAGAAGAACAAAAACTATTAGAAACAACTGTCGCTCAATGCACCAAAGCGGCTGTGTTGGGCAAAGACTTGATCGAAGTGGCCAATCGCTACGACGAATTAGATCTCAACCAACTGAATACGCTGATTCCGAGAATTTTGACCACGGCTTCTGCCTTTACAGGTCGTGACTATACCAGTCTCAAACTCAAAGCAACGGGCGTGGTGGCTCAGATTCGGTCTGATCCTTTTTGGAGTGATGTGACCCGTAAACTGCTTGATCGGGCCAACACTGCGGCGGCGAGTCGATCGCAAATTCAGGTTAGTCTGCCTGCTGAAGTTGCCTTACCTCCCAGACGTTAGCGGCTAAATCTAGAAACTTTTGTAGAACAGACCAACGCTCAACTCAAAACTCCCACCATGTCAGACCACAATCGGCTCTTTCTACAACAGGCTTCTAACCTTTTAAACGAACTGCAAATTCGCTATCTAGAAGCCGACTTTGACGAACAGGTAGAACTTAAAGATGATCTCGATCGCGCCATGAGCGATTTTTCACGAGCAAAATTGGCCATTCTTAAAAACAGCGTTACCTGTACGTCAGATGACGTCAAACAAATGCAGCAACTGCGAAAAAAAGTCTCTACCGCCCCCAACTTCTCCCAAATCGTTAGTACTGTTGTTAGCTTTGCGACGTTTGTGCGATCGAGATTTTTTTGATGCGTAATTCTTCACCGAGGCGCTGATATCAGAACAGGCAAACCCCTAAGTTACCCTATGTTCACTCTCGAACAGATTGATCAACGCTTATCCGATTGGCAACACAAAGTTGGGCTTGTGAGTCAAATTCTCATCGAATTGCAGGATATTTATACCTATCAACGACTGTCTGGTGATTCAGGGGTTCCTACCATTCAACTAACCGGAGCGACTGCCGCTCAAGTGATGCCTGCATGGGAGGCGATGAATGATTTATTGCAACACTTTGATCTGTTGGTGAAGACCAGCGAGCGCATCACTCAACTGCGAAAGCAATATTCTCGATTTTTGGGATCTCAGCAGATTTTGCAAGAAATTGAGGAGACTTTAACTGACGTTTGGATTCAGCTATCGGTGGAGCGCCTGCCCCCGTCTCAAAGAAATTTTCTCACACAGGAAGGGGCAATCTCGACCATATCACCTGCTCAGTTATTAACGGTGATGTTGGCAGTGTTTCAAACCGCAAAAGAGGTGATGTTGGCGGTGGATGTGGCCTGGTCAGCAATCGATTTGAAGTTATCAACCGCCGAGACAGAACTGCGATCGCTTCGACAATCCGCTAACTTACTGGAGCAAAATATCATTGTCGGACTGACTCAGGCAGAACAGGCGATCGCGACGATTCAGGCTCAGATAGCGCAAGACCCGTTAGGAGTTCACGATCAATTTGAACAAACCATTCAACCGCTGATTGCACAAGCCAGAAACGCACTAGAACAAAGCGCCCAACAACAAACCCAGGTACAAGAAAAACTAGCGATCGCGCATCAGCTTCTCAGCGAATTAGAAAAAATTCATCAAGGTGCGATCGCGGCCTTTGCGGAAAGTCGAGAAAAAGTCGTGGATCACTCAATGCTGATAGATCCGATCGCTTCAGAGCAAATTGCCGCACTTCACCAATGGTTAACTCGATTAGAAACCAAGTTTGCCCAGGGGTTTATCAGTCCGATTTTGGTCGGCTTGGAGAATCTGACTCAAAATATCAATCAAGCGATCGCGACCGAAAAACGGGCATACTCTGCCAATCTTGCCCCGATCGCCACCCGCCAAGAATTGCGCGGCCGACTTGATGCCCTCAAAGCCAAAGCCCTCGCAAAAGGATTGTCTGAAGATGCCACCTTGATCAATCTCGCCACTCAAGCCAAACAGCTTCTCTACACACGCCCAACGCCTCTAGAAAAAGCGTCCGAATTGATTTCACACTACGAAAAACGACTGAATGGCAAGAAAGTTTTAGATTAGAACCTCTAGATTTTTCCCTCTTTTTAAGGGAGCCAGGGGAGATCTCTAAATTTCAGCAGATCAAAAATTCTTTAAAAACAGCTTCTCAATTTCTCCCCCACGTAACCCTCAAGACCTTCTCAAGGAGACCGTTATGAACGCCGACCCCTTGCGGGTAACTCGAAAAGATCGCTGCACTCGAAATCAATGCACTGGCACGATCGAAGATGGCTACTGTGACGTTTGTGGATTGGCGGCCGTAGTCGCCGGAAGCCAGCGATATTCCTCGGTGCGTGTCACTGGCAGAAGTACCCCCGTCACCACCGGGACAGGCTCCTCACCGCTGACCAATCGATCGACAAAAGGCTCTCGGCGCACCAGTCCCACCTCTGCCCGCAGTACCCGTAAACAACTCGGCGCAGGCTTAGTTTCTGTCCCCGAATTGCCCTCAACCGACCCCGAAAAAGCGCTCCTTTTAGAGTCCGTTGTCCCCGAAAACAAACGCTTTTGTAGTAACTGCAACCACGGACTCAAACGCGAGAAAGGATTTTGTAGCAAGTGTGGACAAAAATATTCGTTTATTGCCACCTTGCAAAAAGGAGATCTGGTCGCCGGACAGTATGAAGTCAAGGGCGCGATCGCCTATGGCGGTTTAGGCTGGATTTATCTAGGCTTTGACAAAACGCTGTCTCGCTACGTCGTCTTAAAAGGATTGCTCAACACTGAAGATGCGGCTAGTGCGGCGGTAGCGGTTGCCGAACGTCAGTTTTTAGCGGCGGTCAAACATCCCAATATTGTCGGTATTTATAACTTCGTGAACCACAATCGCGAAGGATTTATCATCATGGAGTATGTCGGAGGAAAAACGCTAAAAGACATTCGCAAACAACGCGGCGTATTACCTGTCACTGAAGCGATCGCTTACATTCATCGAATTCTGAGCGCCTTTGTCTACTTGCATCAGATGGGAATGGTCTACTGCGATTTCAAGCCCGATAATGTGATGTTAGAAGGCGATGATGTCAAGCTGATCGATTTGGGCGGTGTCAGGCGAATTGACGACCCCCACGGCGACATTTATGGAACCGTTGGATACAGTGCGCCAGAAGCAGGAGATGGGCCCACGATCGCCTCTGACCTCTTTACCATTGCCAGAACGTTAGCCGTTTTGATCACAAATATTCGCGGCTTTGGCAAAGAGCATTTGTTTACGTTGCCCAATGCAGACGAAGATCCGATTTTTGCCCAACACGAGTCGCTGTATCGATTTTTGATCAAAGCGACGGCAGACAGCCCCGACGATCGCTTTCAGACTGCTGAAGAAATGGCGGATCAACTGCTGGGGGTGTTGCGAGAAATTGTGGCATTAGAAACCAACATTCCGCGCCCTTCTAATAGCAGTCTTTTGAGCGGCGATCGGTTAGCGATAACCCACGCGGGAAACTTCGCACCCATTCACGCAGACTACGAACAATTGCCCATTCCCACCTTGAACCCCACCGATCTAGGATTCAATGCTGTGATGAATGCCAGCATGATTGCTGATCCGGTGCAGCGATCGATCAGTCTGCAAGCCGTTGTTCACCAATTTCCAAACTCAACAGAAGCCTTGCTACGGTTAGCAAACAGTTTGATTGACGAAAAAGAATATCAAGGCGCAGACCAAACAATCGCCAAAGTTGAAGAGAAAGATCCCTGGGATTGGCGCGTCTACTGGTATCGAGGTCGATTGCAGATGGCGCAGGGCAAATTTAAAGAAGCACAGGCCGCGTTTGATCAAGTGTATTTTGACTTGCCTGGAGAACTTGCGCCCAAGTTAGCATTAGCGTTGTCAGCCGAACAGTCCCAGCATTACCAACTAGCGATTAAGATGTACGAATTGGTGATCAAAACTGATCCCAGCTATGTCTCAGCGGCATTCGGTTTAGCGCGTTGTTTTTGTGCAATTGGCGATCGTCAAAGTGCTGTCGCAGCGTTAGAAAAAATTCCTCAAACTTCTAGCCTGTATACGCGATCGCGAGTCGAAATTGCTCGAACGCTGATCGATCGTGAGCAAAAAATTCCGGGTGCAGACGAACTCAAGAAAGCCTCGATCGCAATTGAAACCCTGACACTGGATGGCATCGATCGCCATCGACTCACCAAACAAGTTTTAGAAACTGCCCTGCATTTAGTGACGACGAAAGCGGTGTCGCCCAGTTCTGCAATGGTCATTCTCGGACAGCCGCTCGAAGAAAATAAGCTCAGAGTGGGACTCGAAAAAGCCCTACGAGACATGGCGCATCTGACCACAGGCGAAGAGAAAATCCACCTGATCGACGAAGCAAACCGAGTCCGACCCAAAACCCTTTTTTGAGTCAACCTAGCCAGCTTTTCAAAACTTTACTCAACTCAGATTATGCAATGTCCCGCTTGCCATACGTCCGTTTTACCAGATGACCAGTTTTGTGAGGAATGTGGCACCGCCCTCAAGCCTGCTCGCTCGATCGCCTGTGCAAAATGTGGGGGCGCGATCGACGCGGAAGGATTTTGCTCAGACTGTGGCTTTCGGGGTGAGATTCCCCCGGTCGAAATTTTGATCGATTCTAATTTGGCAGGCGTGAGCGATCGCGGACTCAAACATTATCAAAATGAGGATTTTTTGGCTCTGCAAGCAATTCAAGAGACTCAGATTCTCGTCGTTTGTGATGGCGTTTCGAGCGCTGATCATCCCGAACTGGCTTCTCAACAAGCCTCCAAAACAGCCTGTCTAACGCTGGCAAACTGCTTAGATCAACCTCCCGTCAATGCTCTAAAACTGGCTGTGAGTGAAGCGTTTTCTGCGGTTTGTCAGCTTCCGAGTCACCCTGGGCTAGAACCGCCCTCGACCACTTTGGTAGCGGCGATCGTTCAAAATGGCAGGGCAACGATCGCTTGGTTGGGTGACAGTCGGGCTTACTGGATTTCGGCAAACGGATCGCGACAACTGACTCAAGATCATTCGTGGATCAATGCTGTGATTGCTTCTGGAGAAATGACAGAATCGGAAGCCCAACAAAATTCACAAGCTCACGCGATTACTCGCTGGATTGGTGCCGATGCCAAAGATGATGCTAATCCTGAAATCGTTGAATTCATTATTCCTGGAAATGGTTATTTGATCCTCTGCACCGATGGGTTGTGGAATTATGCATCAGAGGCTCAACAGATCGCAGATTTGATTCGAGAAAATGACGCACGCTCTATTTCGAGAACATTGATGGAATACGCACGATCGCGTGGCGGACACGACAATATTACAGTTGCAGTTCTACAAGTCAACGACTTCTAAAGGAGAAAAACATGACTCAATTTACGGCTGAAGTCTTTCAAAATCAATACCTTCCTGAAGGCTCTAGAGAAGTTCATGCGATCATGACGGTCAACGCTGGTGAGAATGCAGGAAATACAACTTCGACATCAGGCAGCAGATTATTTGGCATCATTTGCGACACATCTGGATCAATGGGCGGACAAAAGATGCGATCTGCCAAAGAAGCCATGACCAAGATTGTCAATTTGCTGCCCGAAGATGCCAGCTTCTTTATCGTCACGGGTTCCTCTAGTGCGCGGTTGGTGGTTCCTGCGTGTCAAGCGACTTTAGAAAATAAGCAACGAGCGATCGCGAACCTCCGCTCGATCGAGGCGACTGGTGGAACGCTGATTTCAACCTGGCTAAACGAAGCGCTCCAGCAATTCAAACAAATGCCCAATGCGATTCGTCAGGCGCTACTGCTCACCGATGGCCAAAACGACGACTCAGACGAGCACAAACTCACCAAAGTCTTGCAAGATTCAGAGGGCATATTTGAATGCGATTGTCGGGGAGTCGGCACCGATTGGCGGGTCAGTCAATTAAAGCTGATTTCTAGCAAACTTTTGGGCACGACCGACATCATTCCCGATGCGTTGATGATCGAGGCAGACTTTCGATCGATTCTCGAAAAAGCAATGGGAAAAAGTGTCAGCGATGTCTCGATGCGACTCTGGACTCCTCAAGGCGCAAAGATTTTGTTTTGCAAACAAGTTAGCCCCGATATTGTAGATTTGACTCATCGCTCTAAATCCGTCAAAGCGCAAGTTTTGGACTATCCCACCGGGGCTTGGGGCAAAGGCGAATCGCGAGATTATCACTTCTGTATTGAGGTGAATCCGGGTCGCGTCGGTGACGAAATGTTGGCGGGTCGAGCCAGTTTGATCTTTCGCGTAGACGAGACTGAAACCAAAATCGCTGAGGCCAAAATTCTGGCAGTCTGGACGGATGACGACGCAAAATCGACCAAAATCGATCGCCGAGTCGCCCACTACACCGGACAAGCCGAACTTGCCCAAACCATTCAAGAAGGACTCGAAGCCCGCAACCGAGGCGACGTAGAAGCCGCCACCGCCAAACTCGGACGCGCCGTTAAAATTGCCCATGACTCCGGCAACGAAGCCACCGCCAAACTACTCAGAACCGTGGTTGATGTCCAAGACGCACCCACCGGAACGATCCGACTCAAGAAAGCGATCGCCAAAGAAGACGAAATGGCCCTGGAAACGCGATCGACCAAAACCGCTCGGATTCCAAAAGCATAGCCTAAAGCGTTCTCAAAAATCTCTACTTCTAATCGTTATCCATTCCATTCAGCATTATCATGATTGATCACAAACTTGTTACCACAGGCTTTGAACTCAGCGGCTACCAGATTATTAGAAACCTGGGTGTAACGCGAGGCATTATCGTCCGATCGCGCAGTGTCGTGGGAACGATCGGAGCCTCACTACAAACGCTATTTGGAGGAGACATCACGCTTTACACGTCTCTCTGTGAGCAGACTCGCCAGGATGCATACGATCTGATGATTCGTCATGCTCAACAAGTTGGAGCCAACGCCCTAATCGGCGTTCGATATGACGCGACCGAACTCGCCCCCGGTGTCACTGAAGTTTTGTGTTATGGCACCGCCGTTCAGGTTACTCCCATCGCCAAAAATCCCATTGCCTAAGCCACAATGTCTACCTATTTTTGTCCCAAGGGTCACGAATCTACAGAGTCCGATTATTGTTCAGAATGCGGTGCAAAAATGGGCAGTGTTTCTGAGCCAGTTTCGTCCGTTGCCAAAACACCGATTTCTGTCGGAGCTTCTCAGCTTTGTCCCGATTGCAGTGCGCCTCACGAGTTGGGAAGCGGCAACTTTTGCGAGATTTGTGGCTACAACTTCACCACCGGGGCACATGGAGAACTATCAGTAACCATGGCTGCAAGTGACCCGCAAGAAACCGCTCCGCCCCCCGAAGTCACCACCACCCGGCAAAGCGGCGATGAGAAAGCTGCGATCGTCTGGGAAGCCGTGGTCACGATCGATTCAGTGCCCCATCATCCCGACAGTCCGCCCCCGCCCAATTTGGCTCCCGTCACCATTCGTCTCGACAAAACGGCTCATCTCATTGGACGCACCAGCCAAGTGAGAGCCATTTATCCAGAAATTCCCCTCGACATTGATGATGCAGTTTCTCACCGTCACGCCTTGATCGAATGTCAGTCAGACGGAGATTTGACGCTACGAGACATTGGTTCTGCGAACGGGACGGAACTCAACGGTGTAGAAATTAAACCCATGACTGATATTCGATTAAAGAATGCAGACGAGATCACAGTCGGACATTGGACAAGAATACAAGTTAAAGCCGTCTAGATCAAATAAAAATTATGAGTAGTATAACGACCGTAACCAAAAAGACAATCAGTAATCTCAATACGCTTCAACTAATGAGAGGTAGTTTGTTTGTTACCTGGGGAGCAAGTTTATTATTGCTGATGGTGACGATCGCAGGGGCGCAAGGACAACGCAATACGATCAAGACGGTTAGTACAGATGCCACGCCCAGTATCATCACTGCACAACGGCTAAAAGATGCAATGGCTGGTATGGATGCGTTTGCAGCGAGTGAATTTTTGGCACCGCCCAACAGCACACCGATCGATTTACAAGAGAAACCTCAAAAAAATGCCGATGGTAAAGTCATTCAAACTTTTAGCGAACGCTACAATGCCGCTTCGGAGAGATTGGTGGCTGCGGCTGAGAACATTACTTATGGTGACGATGAGCGCGTTCCTATTCAAAAAATGCAGTTGGGGCTGGGGGCTTATCTGACCAAACTTCAGCAGGCGCGAGATGCTCATCTACGAGGCGATCGCGCTGGTACTCTGTCAGCCTATCGATCGGCAATCGAGATCTTAGATACCCAACTCCTACCGGCCGCTGACCTGCTGGCAGAAGTCAACCGCAAAAAGCTAGAAGAAACTTACAGCCAACATAATTTTGACCACGCCCGATCGCTCTTTTTGATCACTGTGTTTGGTTTGGCTGTGATAGTTGTGTTGATCAAGCTTCAGCTATTTCTCAATCAGCGCACTCGTCGCACGATCAATCCTTTTTTGTTGGGAGCCAGTGCGATCGCGGTTATCTTTTTAGCCTCCACGGTGAGTGCGTTGCTCTCTGCTTCGGGGCATCTCAAGGTCGCCAAGCAAGATGCTTTCACGTCGATGTATGCGCTGCGTCAGGCTCGTGCGATCGCGTATGGTGCCAATTCTGATGAGAGTCGTTATCTGTTGGAGTCCGATCGCAATCTTGCCTCAAATCACGAACTTGCATTCCAGGCAAAAATTGACAAAGTTCGCGGTTTTTTGGCGGATGGGCAGAGTAACATCACATTCCCCGGTGAAAGGGAGGCTCTAAACAAACATGTAGATGCCCTATCGCAGTACGTCGTGATCGACAAGAGAATCCGTCAACTTCTTGCCAAGGGCGATCGAGCGGGAGCAATCAGGCTTTGCTTGGGCGAAAATCAGGGCGAGTCTAACTGGGCTTTTGAGCAACTCAAAGAGGCCAATCAGGTCGCTTACGATTTGAACAAAAAGGCGTTTGAGGATGCGATCGCTCAAAGTAATCAGGACATTGCAACCTTAGAATTTAATGCGATGGTTGCGGTGTTAGCGATCGCAGTTCTCACACTTTTGGGATTGATGCCCCGTCTAAAAGAATATTCTGCCTAAATCCCCTCATCCCTTGGCCTACCGTGTATACATAAGTCGATTGATCTGTACTTGCCGTAATCCTTCGCCCCCTAAATCCCCCAAATTTGGGGGACTTTGAACGCTGATCAGGGTTCTAAATTCTGGAAGTCTTTTTTGCTTAAAGTCCCCCAGAAGGGGGGATTTAGGGGGCTGAAGCCGACTAGAACGAAGTGAGTATAGACTTGTGTATACACCGTAGCATCCCTTGGCTGAAGGTTTTTCGCTGTCAAGCTTCTGCCTCTCAAGCTGCCAATTCTGGGGGACTAGCAAGCGTTCCCCAGCCGAGAGTCGTTACAGTGGAAGATTTTTGGGGCGTTTCCCGATGGAGAATTGCAGCGAAGACGCTCATCCGATCGATTACTCTCTCAGCGCATAGCCAACCCCTCGAACGGTGTGAACCAGACGTTTTTCGCCCTTCTCTTCTAGCTTTAAGCGCAGGTAACGGACATACACCTCAATGATGTTGGAATCTCCCATAAAGTCATAGCCCCACACATGTTGGAGAATTTGATCGCGGGTAAAGACTTGACGAGGATGGGTGAGCAGGTATTCCAATAGGTCAAACTCTTTGGCGGTTAGCTCGATCGCTCTTGTCAAAACCTCCGTCTGCCCTCGAAACACTTCACGAGTCCGACGATTTAATCTCAAGTCCTCAAACTGCAACAGATCTCCATCAGATTCCTGAGTGCGCCGTAGATGGGCCCGAATTCTAGCTAACAGTTCCTCAATGCTAAAGGGCTTGACAACATAGTCGTCAGCTCCCGCATTTAACCCGGTGACTCGATCGCCGACTTCATCTCGCGCCGTCAACAAAATTACAGGCACTTTGCTTCCGGTGGCCCGCAGACGACGACAGAGTTCGACTCCGGTTAGCCCTGGCAGCATCCAGTCGAGAATGGCTAAGTCGGGATTTGATTCGCGTGCGATCGTCAGCCCTGACATGCCATCGTGCGCCACACTGACGCGGTATCCTTCGCTGGTCAGTTCGAGTTCGACAAAGCGGGCGAGTTTGACTTCATCTTCGACGACCAGAATGTGGGCAGTCATCGCGATTCTCCTAAAACTTCCAGTACAGCTTTGGGCAGTAGCTGATCTTTGAACCAGACAATTTGGGCGGGAGTCTCGCGAATTTTGACCCCAGCTTTGTCTAAGTTGAGCCGTTCTGAAACCGCCAAAATCAGATCATCGCGTCCCGATTGGCGGACTTGAGAGAATTTTTTCTTGAGATATTCAGGTCGCCAGTAGCCGACGATTTCCAGCAAAAAGGTGCGTCCGTCGGGGTGAACAAGTCGAAAATCAGGAATCATCACACTCCCCGGAATCGGAATTAAATCGACTTCTCGCTCTAGTCGCCACTCGGTTTTGGCTTTCTCCCACCGTTCGACAAAGCCCGCTTCTAGCATACTGTCGTAGGTTTTGCCGGGGGGATAGTGGCTGACTAACCCGCAGTCAGCGTCTAGTGTAAAGCGACTTTTGCGGGTTTTGCCTGCGTAGGTGTCGTTGATTTGCAAATCGGCTGACAGGTTCCATTTAGTGACGTGGAGTAGGGCAGGAAGGAGTTTTGCGATCGCCAATCCATACCGCGTCGAGGGCTTAAACAAGCTGGTGGGCCCATCGACCGTGAGCGTAAACCCATGATCCGCGTCACCTTCGATGTAGGTCATTAGCTGAAAGAGCTTGACGTAGCGAAACAGCAGTTTGTATTCACCCGGATCATTGCGGTGGGCATTTAAGACAATGTGGCTGGCGCGATAAAAAACACCCTGCACTTGAGACAGGTTGTAGCGGTGAATCAACGCCTCTGGCGTAGGGGACTCAAAATCAATCAAAATCTGATTATCTGGCAAGTCGGCGTAGAGTCCCGATCGAATCTGATCACTCAACACTTCACGCCCCAATTCTTGCGTCAGGAGGTCAGCAAGGTGATCAAGGGTAACCTGCGTGGTTTGAACACTGGGCGCAGATTGAGCAGACAGCGCAAAGACCCGTTCTCGCAGCATCGGCGGTTCGAGCGGGCTAACGGTTTCATAGGTGCTAAAGGCGCTGTTGAGCAGGTGGGCCAGACCTCGTTTGATGCGGTAGTCGGTTTCTTCGCCTTCGAGTTCGAGAAGTTGGCGATTGAGTTCACCTTTAGAAGTGCCTTTGGCCTCGTGAAAAAGGGTGATCAGATCTTGAGCGATCGCCAAATTCCCCTGGTCAATTTTGAGGCGTTTGGGAATCAGTTCTTCGCCGCTAAATCGATGAATTAACAACTCACTCGGTAGCATTCGTTCCCCAAATTTCGCTTAAATCCAAGACAAACCCTGACAGAACCGTTTCACCAGAGAGGGTAGCAGGACGATGCAGAATTTCTACAGGCTGACCCGGACGGTAAAATTCTACCTGCTGATCTTCAGGATTAATCAGCCAACCTAGCAAAGCACCATTCTCCAAATACTCCTGCATTTTTGCGCGGGTGTCTTGTACATCGTCGCTCGGAGACTTCAGTTCAGCCACAAAGTCAGGACAGAGGGGAGCAAACTTGCATTTTTGTTGAGGTGTAAGAGCATCCCATCGGGCTTGTTTGACCCAGGCGAGGTCAGGAGAGCGGGTGGCACCGTTGGGCAGTTTGAAGCCTGTTGATGAATCAAAGCTTTTTCCTAGCTGAGTTTGCTGATTCCAAAACCAGAGTTGTCCGGTGAGTCCAGAATTCCAGGTTCCCGTTTCGCTACCAGTGGGTGGCATGATGAGGAGTTCTCCTTGGGCAGTGCGTTCAAATTTGAGGTCACGATTGGCGCTGCAAACTTGTTCAAACTGATCGTCGGTAAGGTCGATTATCGGGCTGAGATTGACGGTGAGGGGCATGGCGGCAATTCAGGAATAGACTACTTTACTTTAACGTCAGTTCGATGAAACTTTCGCTACGGTGATTAATCTGGGCAGCCCCCTAAATCCCCCACCAGTAGGGGACTTTGAACCAGGATTCTTCTCTTCAAGTCCCCCAAAATTGGCAGCTTGGGAGGCAGAAGC